>MGDH01000026.1 GCA_001790855.1 Candidatus Schekmanbacteria bacterium RIFCSPLOWO2_02_FULL_38_14
CTCCATGGATGGTTCTTTGGAGGAATGTATTTCTTTTTTATCTTAAAGGGCTTTAAAGGTTTTTCCTTCTGGGGTTTGGTTTGTATCTCCTTAAACCCCAAAACCCTGCCATTATGAGTTATAAGCATCCTGCCATCAGGTCTCTCTTGCACAACAACATCCTTCGTGTTTACAGGATGAGTGACCTGATAGAGTTTTCTATCATGGGCAACGGTAAAATCATTGCGTAAGGCGCGCTTTGTTTTGACGCACAAAACCCCGTCCAGATCAAAATCTTTCGGCAAAGGCCTGTGTAGGTCTTCTTTTTCAGCAGCCTCTATGCTAAAACGCTTATTATGACGCTTAATGTAACCTTTCAAAAACCGGTTCGCCTCATCCATAGTATTTATCCCCTTAAGACGCATCTCCTTTACAAGCCTATCCTGAAGCGTCTTAAATAGCCTCTCTATCCTGCCTTTTGCCTGCGGAGATAAAGCATGTATTACCCTCGCTCCAAGCTCTTTCATTGCCCTCTCAAACTGACTCAGCGGGCATCTTCCGTTTAAATCATCCTCTATTGTTGGCCTGGCATTTGATTTATAAGTGGTATGTCTATCAATGTATATGCTTGAGGGAATACCATAAAGTCCAGTATAACCCTTAAAACTATCCATGGCAGGAATAGTCCCCTCGTACTCATAAAACCTACCAAAAATATTGCTTGTAGCGTCGTCTATACAACCCATGAGCACAATCTTCGGACCTCTACCTTCAAGCCAGTCGTGATGGCTTCCGTCCATCTGCAGCATCTCCCCAAAATGCCCTTTTCGCTCTCGCCATTGTCGGTGAATCCTATTTTTGCGCCCCTTTACCCAAGCACCATCCTCTATAAGCCAGTTGCGAAGCGTCTCGTCGCTTATTTTAAGGCCATCTAACTCTAAGAGCTTCTCTGAAAAAAGTGTTGGACCAAAATCCTTATACTTCTGCCTGTAAAACCCTATAACCATCTCTTTTGTCTCATCAGGCAGCCTTCTGTTTGATGGCTTACCCCTTGACCTGTGTATAATACCTCTATCACCCTCTCTCTTTACCCTCCTGACTATTCTCCTTACCTGCCTTCCACTTAACCAGAGTATCTCTGCTGCCTCAATTTGCTTCAGACTGCCTTCTAAAACCTTTTGCACTACATGAAGACGCTTTAGTTCCTCCTGTGTTGCCATGATAATGTCCTTTCCTGCCATTTACCCTCCTTTTTAATCTAAAAAAAGGGTACTATAGCATCCGTAAATTAGGACATTTCTACTTTGGTGAATTAGGACATTATCATTTTGGCGTTACAGCATTTTTCAATAATCTTTTTATCAATCAGACCTCTTTTATCCCCTTTCTTAATTCCCTTAAAAACCCTCCGACTTTTTTAGTTAAATTCTGAGATTTAAGGTTTTCTTCAATTACTTTTATCAACGCACTTCCCACAATCACTCCATCAGCAACTGAAGCCACAGCCCTCACCTGTGCAGGGGTTGAAATGCCAAACCCAACAGCTATTGGTTTTTTTGTGAACTTCCTTATAAACCTTACCTTTTCTTCAAGAGATGTGCTTAAATAATCCCTTGCCCCGGTAACCCCTAAAACTGAAACATAATAAATATATCCGGAACTTGCATCGCAGATTATTTTTGTCCTTTCTCTGCTGCTTGTCGGGGCAAGCAGGAAGATTATATCTATCCCATGCTTTTTCCCGGCAGACAAAATCTCATCAGCTTCATCAGGAGGAAGGTCAGGTATAATGATTCCATCTCCTCCGCAGGACACCAACTCCCTGACAAACCTTTCCGGACCATAGTGCAGTATGGGATTGTAATAGCTCATTACCACGATTGGAGTTTCAACTCCACGGTAACTTTCAGATTTTCTTCCTCTTATTTTATTAATAAGTCCAAGCACTTTCTTAACCTTTACACCACCCTCCAATGCCCTCATCGATGCCTTCTGAATTGTTGGTCCGTCTGCGATAGGGTCAGAAAAAGGAATTCCAAGCTCAATAATGTCTGCACCTTGTGCTTCAAGCTCAAGAATTAAATCATTTGTAGTATCTAAATCAGGGTCACCTGCAGCAATATACGGTATAAGGGCTTTTCTCCCCTCCTCTTTCAGGCTTTCAAAAACTCTGTCAATTCTGCTCATATAAAAAATTATCCTTTCCCTAAAACGATTTTATCTATCTGTTGCAAAAACCCTTTTACTTCATCTGATTTTTCGCCGGAAGGAGCAGCTTTCAAATACTCCTCCCAAGCCTTTTTCGCATTCATATAGTCTCTCTTATCAAAATGATAGACAATGCCCAGATTAAAACGGGAATTCAAATGGTTAGGAGAATCCTCAGCAGCTTTTTTAAACTCTTCAATCGCCTTATCATAATCACCTGACTCCCTGTAGCAAATGCCAAGGTCAGTCCTGACATCAGAATTCTTTGAGTCCTTTTCCAAAACCTTTTTATACTCTTCTGCTGCTTTTGCCCACTGCCTGGTGTCAAAATAAGCATTTCCAAGCTGAATTCTTGCCCCCAGATTTTCAGGGCTTGAAAAAAGAATTGATTGTAATTGAGAAATTTCCTGGCTCTTGTCCTGTACCTGCTGGAATTCCTCTCTTCCCTGCCCAGTAAATTCTGAAGAAACAATCTCCTCTCCGCCTTTTTTTGAAAAGTATTTTGGCACAACAATACCTGCTAAAACACCAAGCACAAACATAACCAACCCTAAAATAACTGTCTCTTTTTTCATAATTATCATTATCTCCTTGATATTTTAAAATGGTTCAATGATTCAAGTTAAAAAGGTTTCTGCAAAGGTCTGTTTTAGTCCTGTCATTGCGAGCCGAAGCTGCGAGCCAAAGGCGAAGCAGGCAGCGAAGCAATCTCGTTAATAGAGATGAGATTGCCGCGTCGCTGCCTGCCTGCCGGTAGGCAAGTTGCTCCTCGCAATGACAAATAAGAGCATTTTTAAAAACTCTCCTAAAAACACAAATCTCTTGACAAAATATACTGCTTGTATTAAAAAGTCAAAACTTTTAGAAAAGGTATTTGTATGAAACTATCATCTAGAACATTTTGTGCAAAAAAAGAAGATATGCAAAGAAGCTGGTATCTTGTTGATGCTGACGGGAAAACACTTGGAAGGCTTGCTTCAAAAATTGCAATGATACTTATGGGTAAAAACAAGCCGATTTATACACCGCACGTTGATACTGGAGACCATGTCGTAGTTATAAATGCTAAAAAAGTTATCCTTACCGGTGATAAGCTTAATAACAAAATTTATTACTCTCATTCAAACTATCCGGGCGGACTAAAAGAAATAAATGCTAAAAAGCTTTTAGAAAAAAAGCCTGAAATGTTACTTGAGAAAGCAGTACAAAGGATGTTGCCAAAAAATAAACTTGGAAGAGCTATGGCAACAAAACTTAAAGTATACAGCGGAGGCACACATCCTCATCAGTCACAGAACCCTCAAACCTTAAATTTATAAGGAGGTAGATACTTTGCCAGAACTTGGATTTTATGCAACAGGAAGAAGAAAAACTGCGATAGCCAGAGTATGGTTAAGACCCGGTGAAGGTAAAATAACTGTAAACAGAAAAAAATTTGAAGACTATTTTCCTACTGAAACTCTCAGGAATACAATTCTCCATCCTTTAAAGCTAACAAACTCACTTGAAAAATATAACCTTCTTGTTACTGTGATCGGCGGAGGAATCTCAGGGCAGGCTGGAGCTCTGCGCCACGGAATAGCCAGAGCCCTCCTTCTATCAGATGTAAATTTAAGGTCATTATTAAGAAAAGAGGGTTTTTTAACAAGGGATCCAAGGGAAATCGAAAGAAAAAAATACGGCCAGAAAAAAGCAAGAAAGAGATTCCAGTTCTCCAAGAGATAATCCGCCAGTCCTCATTGAATAGTATTTAGCAAAAAATCATTATTCACTGTTCACTATTCACTCATAACAAATATCTTCTCATCTGAACATTCAGTATCAGTCCTATTCCTGTCATTGTTATAATAACTGAAGTCCCTCCGTAGCTAATCAGAGGCAGAGGAACACCAACTATAGGTAAAAGCCCGACTGCCATTCCAATATTGATAAGCATGTTCAATGAAATCATCGCAGTAATGCCAAAGCACAGAAGGGCTGCAATTTTATCTTTTGCCCTGAATGATGCTTGAATGCATAAAAATACCAGCCCAAAAAGCAATATAATAAAGACAAGAGAGCCCAGAAATCCCCATTCCTCTGCTATAATAGAAAAAATAAAATCTGTGTGGTGTTCCGGTAAAAACTTCAACTGTCCCTGCGTTCCGTTTAAAAACCCTTTTCCGAAAAAACCTCCTGACCCGATTGCAATTTCAGACTGAATTGTGTGATAACCGCTTCCAAGTGGGTCCTGATACGGGTCAAAGAAACTGAACACTCTCTGTTTCTGATAAGGTTTTAAAAAATTCCACATTACAGCGCAGGAAATAATTCCAAATATTCCAGAATAAAGTGAGGTTTTCAGTTTAACCCCAACAGCAAAAATCAGGCAAACAGATATCAGAAAAAGTGAAAGAGCGGTCCCCAAATCGGGCTGAAGAAGTATCAACACAAATGGAATAAAGACAAGAATCAGAGGAACAACAAGCTCCTTTAAACCGTAGGAATCTTTTTTTCTTGATTCCCCAAAATACTTCGTTAGTGCAAGTATGATTGAAAGCTTCACAACTTCAGATGGCTGTATTGAAAAAAATCCAACATCAATCCAGCGCCTTGAACCTGACCTGACATCTCCTATTACAATCAGCAGGACAAGGAGAAGCAAAGAAAAGAAATAAAAAAAATATCCGTATTTTACAACTGAATGGTAATCCAGAAAAGTTATCAGAAAAAGAATTATCAGTCCTGCCCAGACCCATAATGCCTGTTTTTTCCAATAGTTCTGGGATTCACTGCTGCGGTTTAAATTATCTTTTTTTAACAGATTGCTGCCTGCCTGACCTACATCTTCGGGAAAAGGCGAGTATGAGGCGCTGTAGATTTCAACAATTCCTATAACTGCAATAAGAATGGTCAGAAACAGAATCTTCCAGTCAAAATTCAAAATCAGTCTTCTGTCAAACATAGCAAAACTTAGTGGTTTGAAATTAAAAAATCCGCGAGTTCAGGTAAAAAGTTTTGAATCCTTCACTTACGAACTAAACAATGCCTCAACAAAGTCTTTTGGATTAAACTCCTGAAAATCCTCTATCCCCTCTCCTACTCCGATAAATTTCACAGGGATTTTAAGCTCCTCAGCTATGGCAACGATAATCCCTCCCTTTGCAGTACCATCAAGCTTGGTCAGGACAATTCCTGTAAGTTCTAGGGCATCATTAAACATCTTTGCCTGCGCAATTGAATTCTGCCCGGTTGTGGCGTCAAGAACCAGAAGAATCTCATGAGGAGCACCTTCCATAGCCTTCCCGACAACTCTTTTCATTTTCTTTAACTCTTCCATCAGGTTTTTTTTAACATGAAGCCTTCCTGCTGTATCAATAATTAATATATCAATTTCCCTTGCCATTGCAGATTTTATGGAATCAAAAGCCACTGAACTCGGGTCAGAACCATCATTTCCTCTTACAACAGGAACATCAGCACGCCTTCCCCATATCTCAAGCTGTTCGTCTGCTGCTGCCCTGAAGGTGTCTGCTGCGGCAAGCATAACTTTTTTGCCTTCCTGTGTAAAAAGAGAAGCGAATTTCCCAATAGTTGTTGTCTTCCCAACACCGTTAACACCAACAACCATAATAACAGAGGGTTTTTCAAAATTGCTTTTTTCTGAAGAAGAACACTGACCTGATTCAAGGGTTTCAATGAACTTTTTTTTGAGATAATCTTTCAAAAGATTAGCTTCCTTAACTTTTTCATTCTTAACATAATTCTTCAAATCTTCAATGAACCTGTTTGACGCCTGAACTCCAAGGTCAGAAAGAATCAATATCTCTTCCAGTTCTGTAAAGAACTCCTCATCAATCCCCTGTCCAAGAGAAAGCAGGTTCTCAACCCTTGATATTAATCCCTGTCTTGTCTTTGAAAGACCATTTTTTAAGCGTGAAAAAAAATTGTTAGATTTTTTTAATAAATTTTTCAATTCTCCTCATTCCCTCTTTAATATTTTCAATTGAATTTGAATAAGAAAATCTTATATACCCTTCAGCATTTGTTCCAAAATCGATTCCCGGTGTAACAGCAACCTTTGCCTCTCTTAAGATTTTAAAGGCAAACTCATATGAATTCTCTGAGAACTTCTTTGCATTTGCCAGAACATAAAAAGCCCCTGTGGGCAACACCTTTATTCCAAAACCCAGCTCCCTGAGCCTGTTAACCATATATAACCTTCTCTGGTTAAAGATAGTAACCATTTTTTTTACATCTTTCCCTGCATTTTTTAAAGCAGAAATCCCAGCCCACTGTGCAAAAGAAGAAGCGGAAATAAAAAGATTCTGCTGCAGCTTCTGCATCGCTCTCACAAACTTTTTAGGAGCGATAACATAACCCAGCCGCCATCCTGTCATTGCATAGAGTTTTGAAAACCCGTTAAGAACAAAAGCCCTGTCAGTAAATTCAAGCATTGAGTGTTCCTCTCCTTCGTATATCAATCCGTGATATATTTCATCAGAAATCACAAACACAGGAAGATTTGCTAATTCTTCCAGCACTTTTTTCTTTAAGACTGCACCTGTAGGATTTGCAGGGGAATTAACTACAATACCCTTTGTTTTTTTTGAAAGTTTTTTCCTGAACTCATCTGCATCGTATTGAAACCCCTCTTTCTCAAATATATCCACAAACACAGGAATACCTTCTACAAACCTGATAAAATTCGGATAACAGGAGTAATGAGGATTGGATAAAACAACCTCATCACCCTGATTCAGCAAAGCACCAAAGACAAGAAGCATTGCCGGAGAAGTTCCGCTTGTAACGATTATCTGGTTAGGGCTGACATCAACGCCGTACCTTTTGAAATAATGCTCTGCTATTGTTTCCCTAAGTTCAATTATTCCCATACTATGTGTATAGTGGGTTATTCCATTTCTTAAAGCCCTGTATCCTTCTTCTTTTATAACCCTTGGCGTGTCAAAATCAGGCTCCCCAACCTCAAGATGAATAATATCCTCACCTGCTTTTTCCATAGCCTTGGCTTCATCAAGCACATCCATTACAATAAACGGTGAAATATCTTTTGCTCTGCTGGATATCATAGTAAATTTTTAATCACAGAAAAGGCTCTTTGTCAAACACTACAAGCCATATATTGTTGCAATCGCTATTTTTCTGTTGTAAAATAATTTTTGTTCTTTACAATGTCGTATTGAGGAATAATTTTTAACATTTGTTTTTTGAATTTACTATGACAACAAGTATACCTATTTTACCAAACATAATAGAAAACCTCGGCAGCGGAATTATAATTATTGACAAATCAGACAACATCACTTTTATTAACTCAATTGCGGAGAAACTGCTTGGCTTGAAAAGCAAAGATGTCCTTTTCAAACCAACAAATCATATTTTTTCTGAAAAAATAATCCTTGATATCCTTTCCTCTGTAAAAAAAACAGAAGAGGCGTTAAATTATAAAATTGCAATCACTAAGCCCAAAAGAAGAAACTTGACTCTCAATGTAGCTCCGATCTTTGATTCCAGTGAAAAATACAATGGAACAGTGATAATGCTGATAAACTCTTTCAGGGAAAAGCCTATCAAATTCCAGCTTCTGAAGCAGAACCAGAAAGCAACAATCGGAACCCTTACAAGCTGGGTTGCCCACGAGGTAAGAAATCCGCTTACATCAATGAACCTCCACCTTGACCTCTTGAAAGAAGAGATAAACGAGAATTCCCAAAATACTTCAAAAGAGATTGTCGAGTTAATAGAAACATTGGAACAGGAAGTTGAGAGATTAAATAACAATCTGAATGAGTTTTTAAACTTCGGGGTAATTTCATCATCAAAAAAGAAATTGTATAATCTCAACGAAGTTGTGAAATCAATCATTGAACTTGTCCAGCCAGAGGCAGAAATGGCAAGAGTTGATGTTGTCCTGAAACTGGATGAATCCATTCCTAAAATTCTGATTGATGTTGCCCAGATGAGGCTTATGATTTTAAATTTAATAAAAAATTCAATCCAGGCAATGCCTGATGGAGGAAAACTGGAAATAAAAACTGAAAAAAAGAATAACAAGGTAAACCTGAAAATAAAAGATAACGGGTTCGGGATTCCAAAAGAAGATTTAAAAAATATTTTTGATTTTCTTTATACCAAGAAAAAGGACGGAACCGGTCTCGGATTAACCATATCCAAAAAGATTGTAAAGGAACACGAGGGGGATATCTTTGCAAAAAGTCAGGTCAACAAAGGTTCTATCTTCACTGTTTCACTGCCAATAATCTAATCTTTAACACAAACTATGCAAAGCATAATACTGATAGCTGAAGATGATAAAAAAATAGCTGAAGGGCTTGAAAAGTTTTTGAAGAAAAAGGGGCATAAGGTCCTTTTAGCTCACGATGGCAGAAAAGCGCTTGATATAGTAAAAAAGCAGAATATTAACCTGCTTCTTACAGACATGGTGCTTCCGAATATGGATGGAATCAGCCTGTTAAAAGAAACCAAAAACAGAAAACCTGAAATAGAGTGTATTATGGTAACTGCCCATGGAACAATTGAAAAAGCAGTAGAAGCCTTGAAAATCGGCGCCTATGATTTTCTGATAAAGCCTGTAAATGTTAAGAGGCTTGGTATTCTTATTGAGAAGGCGCTTGAAAAACAGGTCTTAATACTTAAAAACATTGAGCTTCAGCAAAAGCTTGAAGAGAGGTTTGGATTTAAAAATATAATTGGAAAAGGTAATGAGATAAAAAGAATACTTGAGCTTGTAAGTCAGGTTTCCTCTCGGAACAGCAATGTCCTCATCTACGGAGAAAGCGGTACAGGCAAGGAACTTATTGCAAATGCAATTCATTACAGCGGAAACTTGCCGCAAAGCCCTTTTATAAAAGTCAACTGCAGCGTTTTTAATGAAGGAGTTCTTGAAAGCGAGCTTTTCGGACACGAAAAGGGATCATTTACAGGTGCTGCTTCACAGAGGATAGGAAGGTTTGAAATGGCTGACGGAGGCACTCTTTTTCTTGATGAAGTAAGCGAAATACCTCCTTCAATTCAGGTCAAGCTCCTCAGAGTAATACAGGAAAAGGAATTTGAAAGAGTTGGAGGGTCAAAAACCATCAAGGTTGATGTAAGAATAATTGCAGCAGCAAACAAGGATCTCAAAGAACTCGTAAAGCAGGAAAAATTCAGAGAGGATTTGTATTACAGGCTAAACGTTGTAAAAATTGATATTCCGCCTTTGAGAAACAGAAAAGAAGACATTCCCTTTCTTCTGAATTATTTTATTAGCAAGTTTAATAAGCAGTACGGCACTCAAATTAAAGGTGTAACTCGAAAAACGCTTAATCTGCTTTTAAATTATTATTGGCCCGGAAATGTCAGAGAGCTTGAAAACTGCATTGAATCTGCAATGGTGATGGCAAAGGATGAGTATCTGACCCCAAAAGACCTGCCAGAATATGTTACAAGCCAGTCTGCTGACAATACTTCAGTAGTAATTGATATTGGTACTCCCCTTAAAGAAATAGAGAAAAACATTCTTACTAAAACTCTTGAGCTTGTTAAAGGAAACAAGGCAAAGGCTGCACAGCTCCTTGGAATAGGAGTAAAAACTGTTCACAGAAAATTTGAAGAATACGGCTTAAAACCTGTTAAGTGAAAAATTAAAGAATTAAGCTTTACAAACCCAACCATACTCAGAATTGCAAAATAGATAAGTAAAAATCCCAAATCATAATTACCAATTTTCCAAAAAACTCTAAACTTAAATTACCCTAATTTAAATTTTTTGAACATATGGAATTTTAAATTTAAGTATTATTTGGAAATTGTTATTTGGAATTTGGAATTTTTCTATCATTTAAACTTGCTTCTAACCCATTGTCATTACGACAAAAAAAAACAGCACGAAAGGGAAAATATGGTCAATTTGACATTTATTTCATCCTCTGCAAGTCAAAAATGTAAATATTGACCTAATCATTAAAATATGCATTTAAAACACAGAAAGATCAATTTTTTTTGCAGCATTTAGCAAGTAATTTCAATATGTTATTCCATGATATATCAAGACTGTTTTTTTGGCATGAATTTTGCATATGATTAAGACAAATATTTGAAATTAAAAAAAATTTATCATGGAGGGAACAATAGAATGACAGGATTCGGTCCCCATCTCACTCTCGACGGTTATGGTTGCAATAGAAAAAAACTAGAAGATTTAGATATGATTTATTCAATTCTTGATGAATTTCCTTCCAATATCGGTATGACAAAAATCATGCCTCCTTATGTCTTTCGCTACACAGGAGCAAAGCTTGAGGATTGGGGGGTTTCAGGGTTTGTGCTCATAGCAGAAAGCCATATAAGCATTCACACATTTCCTGTAAAAAACTATCTAAGCCTTGATATCTTCTCCTGCAAGCAGTTTGATTCAGAAATAGCAGTCAGCTACATAAAAGAAATTTTTGAAATGAAAAAATACCAGATGAATCTATTCAATCGCGGAGATGAATTTCCAAAAGATATAGAAAAAACCACGAGAATAGTAGTAGGACAGAGGAAGAAAGTTACGCATCTGATAGATTTTCAGAGAGAAAACGGTATTAAATTATCACGGAAAAAAAATTTACTCATTTAGATTAAAAGAAATAAGAGACGTTTTGCCGTGAATTTAGGAGAGGGGGATTGAATTTTTTTACCAGATTCCGATTTCTGTGACCTGCCAAGACTCTTCTGTCTGTCTAAAAGTTTTATAAATAAAATATTAAAAATATCTTTTGACCTGCTTTCTTTTTCTAAAAAATTGCATCTCTTTTACAGTTTAATAGCCCGGTCTACAAGAGCGGTTATTTTAACTTCCCCTGTAATGGCAATGCTGATAGAAGAGGTTTTCCCGCCAAAGCTTTTTATGAAATCACCAACCCCTGAAGGAGGAATCTAGCTTATGGATTGTTCAGACAGACCCATTGCTTCTGAGATTGAAAAAGTCATAAAAGCAAGTTACTGGAAAGATGTACCTGATGAAGAATGGAATAACTGGCAATGGCAGATAAAAAACCGCTTAACCGCAATTGAAGACCTAAGCAGAATAATTGAGTTAAGCGATGAGGAACTTGCTGAACTGAAAAAAGTCACTGAACGTTTTAAAATGTCAATTACTCCTTACTTTGCCTCATTAATTGATAAAAACGATCCAAACTGTCCAATCAGAAAACAGGCTATTCCATCAAAATATGAGCTTCAGAAAACAAGAGATAATGACCCTGACCCCCTTGATGAAGATATTGATTCTCCGGTTCCGGGGTTAACGCACCGCTACCCGGACAGGGCACTGCTGATTACAACAGACAGATGCGGGACATTGTGCCGTCACTGCACACGAAAACGCTCTGTAGGTATGAAGGACATTGATAAAACAAAAAACGAGCTTAACGCAATGATAGAGTACATCAAGAACACAAAAACCATAAGGGATGTCCTTCTTTCAGGCGGAGATCCTCTTCTCATTTCTCCTCTGACTCTGGAATTCCTTCTGAAATCACTGCGGAAAATTCCACATGTGGAAATTATCCGCATTGGCACCCGTATTCCTGTAACCCTGCCGCAGAGGATTACACCAGAGCTTGTTGAAATGATAAGCCGCTATCACCCTGTGTGGATTAATACTCACTTTAACCACCCCAAAGAAATCACACAGGAATGTGCTCAGGCTATTGACCTTCTGCTCAGGTCAGGAATACCTGTCGGAAGCCAGACTGTGCTCCTGAAGGATGTAAATGACTGCCCTCATATAATGAAAAAACTGATGCACAAACTCCTGATGATAAGAGTAAGGCCATATTACATTTTCCAGTGCGATCTGTCTGTTGGGGTCGAACACTTCAGAACATCTGTCCTCAAGGGAATTGAAATAATAGAAATGCTGAGGGGCCATACATCCGGCCTCGGAGTGCCTGCCTTTGTAATAGACGGTCCCGGAGGAATGGGAAAGGTTCCTGTCATGCCCAATTACCTTATATCATATTCAGAAAAAGGAGCTGTTATCAGAAATTATGAAGGCTCAATAACTGTTTATGAAGAACCAAAGAGTAAAAAATTTTTCTGCCAGAAATGCGGAATATGCAAAGAGCAGGAATGGATAAGCCGTGAAGGCGTGGCAAAGCTTTTTTTATCACAAACAGAATCCCTTGTTCCTTCAGGTTCAGAGAGAGAGAACCGCAGGAAAAAAATCAGTTCAAAGGGTATAAAAAAAGAAACCTGTAAAGAGCAAAAAGAGAAAGAGAAGAAACCGGTTCAGATTCCATTTAGCTTTGTTACAAGAGTTCAGGCATCAGCAAAACAGTTTCTCTGAAAAAAGGATAACCTAAAATGCCTCTGACTGTTGGTATTTCTTTTGACCTTAAAAAAAATTACCCGAATGAAATGAAGTATTCTGTTGATGCCGACTGCGAGCTTGACTCTATGGATACAATTGATGCAATAGCCTCAGCTTTGGAAAGAAACGGTAACAGAGTCATTAAGCTTGGCAATGCAAGGGAACTAATTAAATCTATAGAAAAAGCCAAACCTGACATAGTTTTTAACATATCAGAAGGCATATCAGGAAGAAGCAGGGAAGCCCATGTTCCTGCAATTCTTGAAGCATACCAGATTCCGTATACAGGCTCTGATCCCCTTACCCTTTCTCTTTGTCTTGACAAATCAATGGCAAAGAAAGTTATAGGCTACAGCAATATCCCTACTCCTGATTTCAGAAAGATTGAAGAAGCCGAAGAAATTCAGAAACTTTATGAGATGGAAATAGATTTTCCTATTTTCATAAAACCCTGTTATGAAGGTTCAAGCAAGGGAATACGTCTTGATTCAAAAATTAAAAATATCTCAACCCTTAAGAAAAAAACCTTTAAACTTCTCGCGACATACCGCCAGCCTGTTTTGATTGAAGAATATCTTCCGGGCTCGGAATACACTGTTGGAATTCTCGGGACAAAAGAACCTGAAGTTCTCGGAATAATGGAAGTAAAAAGTGTTGCCCAATCTGAAAAAGAGTTGATTTATTCTTATGAGGTAAAAAAAGACTGGGAGAATTGCGTCCAGTACCTCTGTCCCCCTCCTATTTCTCCACAGCTTGAATCAGCAATAAAAAAAGTTGCCATTGATTCATTTAAAGCGCTTGAGTGTAGGGATGTGGCAAGAGTTGATATAAGACTTGACAAAGATGGAACTCCTAATTTTCTTGAAATCAATCCCTTGCCGGGGCTAATGCCCGGTTACAGCGACCTTTATATTATGGCAAAATCTGTAGGGATGGAATATGATGTCTTAATAAACAAGATACTGTTTTCAGCTATTGAGCGTTACCCCCACCTCAGGATAAACCACTGCAAAAGTCTAATGGCATGAATCCCTTAATCCTGGCAATGATTTCCACCATTTCATCCCTGCTAATCCTGTTCCCACCCTTTAGGCAAAGTTTTCTGCGGCTATACTATTCGTAGTCTTCTGATAGCTCTGAGACTCTGTCTTCTATTGCCTTTAAAATCGCCGCCACTTTATGTCCTTTTTTGTCAGTCACATATCTTTCTGCTTTGATTTGCCTATCATTACATTCCTCCTTCTTAATAAATATAAAAAATTTTCATTCAACTTTTTTCATCAAACTTTTTCAGAGACCATCCAAAAACTTATTGACACTGAAATCTAAACTCATATAGTTATAACAAAATTATCCTAATCTAAACAAGAATCTAATCCCTTAAGAACCGAACCGACTATGGCAAACAGAAAAAAGGGAACAGCGGACTGTCCCTTTTCCCCAATTTTTGTTCAATTTATTGGGGCATTCTATTATTCTTCAGGAAACTGGAACAGTCTTCCAAAGCCTGTTACTTTTGCAAGAGAGAGATTATGGGACTGGAAAGATTCACAAATTTTAAGATGTATTAAATCTGGATTTACAATTCCCTGGATAATTAAATATAACCTGCAGTCACTTTCTGATAAAGATTATTAATTCTTTGGTAATGAAAATCTACATTATATAACTTTTCTACTTTTTCTCTTCCATTTTTACCCATTTCTTTTATCTTAGTGCGGTTACTTAATAAATATAAAATTTTATTCCTCAAGTCCTCTTCATTAGCAGATTCAAAAAGTAATCCATCAAAACCCTCACTAATCAGTTCAGGGATTCCACCTATATTTGCCCCTATTACCGGTTTGCCTATCGAAAATGATTCCAAAACAGTCATAGGGCAGTTTTCATAACACTCTGACGGAACAATTGTAAACATAGCATTCTTTATCAAGTTACTGAGTTCGCTACCTGATTTATACCCAGTAAAAATTACATTTGTAAGACTATTTTTCTCTGCATATTTTTCAAGTTCATTCTTAAGCACTCCATCACCTACTATAAGAAGCTTGGTTTTCCAACTTCTTTCCATTGCTTTAAGTAATGTTCTTACCCCTTTCTCTTCAGAAAGCCGCCCAAAATAAATAAAATAATCCTCAAAGTCATAATTTGGTGCAAATGATTCTACTGGAACAAAGTTTGGTATATGTATCAATTTTTCAGGATTAACCCCAAATTCTTCTAATTTGTTCTTCATAAAAAGACTTGGAGTAATAAATACATCCACATTATCATATATCCTAATAATTTTATGGAAGTACATCTCTATTGCTATTAAAATACTTCCTGATAAAGAATTTTTTATGCATTTATTGAGAATTGCTTCATAAAATTTATTTTTTTTACATTTCTCGCAAGGCTTATTATGAGCATAAAAAAGATAGCTCGGACAGATTAATTTAAAGTCATGAAGTGTTTGTACAATCGGAATTCCTCTTTTTTTCAATACAGGCAAAATTGACGGAGATATCTGATGAGCAATATTATGGACGTGAGCTATATCCGGCTTAAAATCATCTATAAGTCTTGAAATATTTTTTCTAGCCTCAAAAGAATACATAACTCGTCCAACAGATTTTATCTTTGTTAAATATTCTAACTTTTTCTGGAAATCTATGTTGCTTACAAAGTATCTAGAATATTCTGTTGGATAATTTTTATCATTTTCCATTGCAAATGGAATAATATTGACCCCATTCCTTTCCAATATCTTGTTTAATTCAAATATATATCTTTCACAGCCACCCCGCATAAAATAAAATTTATTAATTACCAACAAATTCATACTTAAATATTTTTCAATTTAAAATTTATCAAAACTTTTTGTTCTTCCCATATTCAATCTTATAGATTATGTAATTGCCCTCTTGTCTAATAAACTCTAGTTTTAATTTCAACCTGGTTTCTATATAATTTTTCCAATAAAAAGGAAATTTTCTAGCCAAATATCCATTAATTGCATAAATAAAATATTTAGGTCTCTGTTCCTCTAAATATTGAATCAGACCGTCATCTTTAAGAGAATAATATCTGCCGGTCACACCAATTCCTGGAAAAGGCAAACCTACTAAAAGTCCAGCCTTGTCAATATTGAGCCCTGCTAATATCGCAATATTGCTATTCCACCAATTATCATTATCCAGAAAAACTTTCTCTCTTGTTTTCATATTTTTCTTTATCCATACTGCTACTTTTCTTGCATCATTAGGAACTTTTGGAATCAAAAGGTCACTTCTATAAACATAGAAATAGGAATAAGTAATCAGAATACTGATGACCAGTGAAGCAGTAAAATATGTTTTTATTCTTGGATTTAAATTTCTACAAATTTCTTCGAAGCCTATAGTTAAATAAGGAAGCAGCAATATGCTTATTGTAAGCACATATCTTTCTCTAGGTGCGGCATTTGTTCCATAAATTGTGGTAAAAACTAAAAACAAAAATATCGTAAAAAAGAAAATATTTAAAGAGAACATTCTTTTTCTTAATGATAATATCATCCCATAGAATGAAATTATTCCAGCAACAGGAGAAAGTACTTTTAAAATCAGATAAGGATATATAGTAAGTTTTGTAAAAATATTCCATTCTTGTAGATTTGTATCAGACACATTAATTGTTGCAAGCGGCAATAAATCTCCGACTTTTATATAATTGCTTAAGATCCAGAATAATGGAAATATAACTGAAATTGCAAAAAATATTAGTGCAGGTTTTATTTTTTTCTCTTTGAATAAATATAGCGGGATTAAAGGGACAAAAAGCCAAGCTTCAATCCTTAACATGCTTGCTAATGTTAGAAAAACAGACAAAATAATCAATATTTTTAAATTGTTTTGTTTTTCCTTCAAAAAACTGAAGAAAAAATATATTGAGCAGATTAGAAAAAATACAAATGGTACTTCGCTTAACGTCTGAGTGCTATATAATATATGAAAATTAAATAATGCTAAAAATAAAGTTGATAACAATGCATTTTTCTTATTAAAAAGAAGCTCAACTAAAGAATAGAAGGGGAAAATTGTAATAGTTCCAAGTATCAAACTTAAAAGCCTTGGCGATAAACTTGGTTCGTTCCATATATATAGCATCCCTCCTATCAAATAAGTATGCAATGGCAACCAATATCCGTATGTTATGATATGCGGGCCTTTTATTTCTAACCATCTCTGTCCTTCTAAAACTCTCCCAGCAGGATCTCCAGACCCATCGTCCGTGATAAATAAAAAAAATAGCCTTACAAATAAAGCTAAGAGGAATAAATAAATTAAGTTTTTTTTATTCTTCAAACCGCGGTCACTCAATTATATAATCCTTCAAACTCATTCCATCGAATCTGAAATAACTCTTTAATCATTAATAAAGAATGTTTTACAGGATGAACCAGACTCCCCGGTGAGCTAATCCACTGGATCGGTATGTCCTTTATTCTTTAAAAGATAAATCAAACATTCCAAATTCCAATCAACTCCGTTTTTTCATATTACATAAACTTTTTTATCAATTTTCATCAAGGACTAAAAATAGAAAAATTCCATAAAATAAAAGTTATTATAAAGTTAATAGCAAACTTTTGCCCTTTCAACCTTAAAAAAAAGAATTAGAACAAGGCATACTAATAAACTAATAATACTGATAAGTATGGAGAAAATATTTATTGATTTATAAACTAATTTTAACTCATGATGTCCCTTATTTTTAATTCTGATTTTCATTAGGCCAAATTCATCATCTTCAAGTTTTGTAGGAACCCCATCCATGTATGCTTTCCAGTAGGGATGATTTTGTATTTTAATGCGCATGATAATGTCTGTTTCAAAAGTTGTGATGTTTACCGAAATATTTTGAGGAGCTAATTTTCCAAATGAGGCAATACCCTTCCCCTGAATAAATTCTATCCACATTGGGTTAAAATTTTTCAGTTTGAATACGGTAATAAATCCTATATCCGCGCTTTTTTCAAACTGAGCAAAGTTATCAAGCAATTTTTTCAGGTTGTTTTCTACTACTGCCATATAACCGGTATTAAAAAGATACATTCTTTTTATTAGAATTTCTTCTCTTAAATTATTTGTCCTCATTCCAAAAATCTTTTTATTCTCAGTATCAACAAGTTTCCCTATCCGTTGTTGAAAACCGTACCATGCACCAATATGATTAACCCCTGAGAAATTCTGGGTTAATGATAAGATATGGCTATTATTGAGTATCTCATTTTTTGAATTTCCTTTTGTTCGTTGAATCCATATTCGCATTTTGGATCCATCGATATTTCTTCCAGTCCAATCCCAGAATCTTTTAATATCATCAAATTCTCTTAAATTTTCTGAAGTCAGGAAAAATTGATTCTCTTTGAAATGTGCTGAAAGCGCCAATAACCCAGCAATAAATAAAGTAGCCATGACAAACAGCGTAATCTTCATTATTTCTTTTTTTAATTCTAAAAGATATTTGATGCCGAACGATGCAAAATAGAGAAGACCAAAATGGGAAAAAAGTATAAAATGGGAATTTTCAATCCCAGCGGAAAAAGGCATATTGTTAAGAAAAGGAACAACCCGCCATATATCAGATGCAACTATTAGCATGACACCTATAAAAACACCACAAGAAATGGAGATTTTTCTATAAACGGATCCCTTATTAAAAAGCATATTTCGTATTCCTAAAATTGCCACAATATTAAAAAATAACATTGCAATATTGATCCAGATATTATTTAAAATACCATTACAAAATTCTCTTATGTTACCTTTCACGAGTTGGTTTTTAATGCTGATAGTTTTGGGAATATTAAGGAGATCTTTTGAAAAGTAATAAATTGAGCTTACAGGTTTTATTTGGTCTACTCCGATTGCCCGATTTGCTGGTGCCGATTTGCTGGTGTCGATAATCGGGAATAAGTAAAATAATGATACTGCTGCTGAAAGTATGCCTATTGCAAAAAGCATAAAGAAAATGTGTAAAATATTTCTTCGATCAATTATTAATGACACAGCAAAATATATGATAGCAAAAATACATTCAGCTATGGCAACGTATTGATGTGACATAAATGTTAGACTTAACAATATAGCGGCGCAAGGAACGTATTTAATTGATATTGAGTCAAAAAGCCTAATTATTGTAAGTATAAATAGAGGTAAAAAACCGAGAGAAAAGTAATTGTTCCACATTCCCTCAAGAATCTTTTCAATATTATTAATATGGAGGATAAAAAATAGTGCAGAAAAAGTGGCAGGCAATTTGCCACAAATTTTTGAGAAGAGTAAAAATAACGTACATGCTGGAAAGATAATGGAAACAAGCATCATCAACTTGTAAGCCGTTATAACTTGAATTCCCAAAAATATGTTCATTCCCGCGATTAACAGTTTACCCAATATATAGTGATATAAAAGAATCGGGAAACCAGCAAAATCAGCCGGACACCAGCCGTTAATCCAGTGATATTTTGGTAAAAGATTTTCTATCAGGTATAAAGTTTCAGCAAGATGTACTGGATTATCAACGAGAACCGGAAATCCTTTTTCAAAAAGTGGACGAAATAAAATAATAGCTGAGAATATTATAATTACATAATTGATCTTACTCCAAAAATATGAACACACAGAATTAAACAGCATTAAAATCCCCTTCATAAGTTAATCTTTCAAAGTTTTCTGGGGACATATACCCTAAAAGACGAATCTCTTCGTTTTCTATTGTAAAATATTTCAATATAAAATTAAACACAAGAAGGATTTCACTTCGGTTTTTATTTAATACAATACTTTAAACTCGTTCCATAGAATCTAAAATAATTATCTATCTTTTCAGAATTCTTTTTTCGTCGTGATGAGCAAATATGACTACAGATAGATTCAATATCTGTTTTCTGCAGAGACTTTTTATAAAAGATAAATTCAAAATCAAAAACCTTAAATCATTCAAGAGGAATAAGCTCTTTTTTCTCTTCAACTTTACTTGCTTCTTTCTTAATAAGACTTATTTTATAAATTATACTTGCAAAAAACCATAAAATATACTGCATAAAAAGAACTTCAAAAGTCCTTTCTCCAAAACTTGCTGCAACAATTATTATAAAAACTCCTAACATCCCTGCAGCAATACCTTTCCAGAAAGGATCATCAAGCGATTTAATCCCATTTTTAATAATCTGATATATTTTAAAAATAATAAATCCGAATGCTAATAATCCTAAAAATCCAAATTCTCCAGCAAGCACAGCCAAATCTGGTGGATAAACTAATTTAGCATCTATTTTTTTACCACCCCACAATGATTGCATGTTATATCTTAAAAACAAAGGGACTTCAAAATAGATTCCTGTATTACTTAAATACATACCAGGTCCCACACCTACTAAATAGCCTAATGGCACTTCACTCACAGCTTCCCATGTCATTGTATACAAGCGTCCCCTACCCCCTCTCCATTGAGTTTTTGTATCTTCCATGAAAAACTGTTCATATAGCCATGAAGGGTCTAAATCCTCAAGTTTTTCTCCATAATATAAGTCTTTTATGCCGCTAAAATAGAAAAACATGATTACAATTAGCAGAACTATAAAATAAACAAAATATGCCTTTATAAAGTCTATAAATTTTTTGATATCTTGGTTTACAATAAATAAAGAGGCTATTGGAAATAAATACAAAGCTGATCTTCCAGAAGCTGTAAAAAAAGATATCATGCACCAGAAAAAAAGAAATATATATCTTAAATTTTTCTTTTCATTAAACTTAATAAGTCCCAAAGCTAAACACATCATCATAGCCTCATAAAGAGCTAAATAATTAGTTCCTCCACCAAGAGTCCCTATAGTCGCATCCCCTCCTGCTGATTCAATTGAACCAACATCAAATAAAAAAATATAAAGAGAAAAAGGGGTCTGAATCATTGCTGTGATCAGATATAATACCACCATTTGTTTCAAAAATTTCTCCTCAAGATCAAGCTGTACAATGGCATAATAAAACAATCCAAATTGTAAAAAAGTTCTCCATCCTGCAAGACCGATTATAGGAGGTGCGAGATTCCAGACAGCAGAAAACAAAGAAATTAAAGAAAATATTATTATTGGCAAATCCAAAGGTGTTTTTCTATAAGGTTCCCTGAAAAAAACTTTTCTTGATAGCCATCGAGCAGTTAATATTACCAATAAATATGTATCCGAGTATTTCATAGATTCTGGTAATATTTCAAATATTTCATATCCACCTATTTCTCCAATCAGCAGATTTCTCAAAGGCACCCAAAGTGTAATCAAAACAATGCAAATTTTTGGATTATAGAAAAGATAAATTAATACTGTTATTGTCGGGATAGTAATAAACATTATATCTATGGAAGTTGGACTTGAAACTGTCATCCTATATATAAAAACTAAAAGTGCAGCTATTGTTATTAAAAGTCCATTCCCATAAAATATTTTTTTCCTAATATCTCTTAATAATATATTTAAATCTGGTCTATTCATTGTGTATAACTACAAATTATATTTTGAATATTATAATAGTTTTTATTCACTGATCAAACTTGAATAAACATCTTGAATCTTACTTTTAACTGATGTTAAGTGGTAATGTTGATAAAATAGCTTTCTTGCATTTTCAGAAAGCTTTTTTCTTTTTAAAGGGTTTCTAAGAAGCTCAATTACATTATTTGCAAAGTCTGCAGGATCATCTGCCACTATAATATTTTCCCCATTCTCAAATTCTAATCCTTGTACACCAACAGAAGTTGTAACTATTGCTTTAGCGCAAGCCATGGCTTCTATAATCTTAGTTTTTATCCCTGTTCCTATTCTTAATGGAGCCACATATACCTCACTCATTTTTATAAAATCCTTAACATCAGTAACTGAACCAGTAACTATGATATTTCCTCTTGATGCTAAACTTTTTATTTCATTTTGGGGGTTTTCTCCAACAATATATAATTTAACTTCTGGAACTTCTTTTTCTATCGACGGCAAAACATCATTGCAAAAATATAACATCGCATCTACATTAAAGTAAGCCATCATACTACCAACAAAAATCAAAGTATTATTTTCTATTTCTTTTTCATTTTCATCCCAAACAGGATAATTGAAGCCTAGAGGTAGAATTTTAGCAGAGTTTAGGCCTGGAATATACTTCTTGAAAATCTCAGCATCATGCTTACTTATAAAAAGAACGTGATCAAAAGACTTAATTATTTTTAACTCATATCGTTTGATGCTCAAATATTCAATGAATCCGACTATCTTAGATTTTAATCCTTTCTGAAACTTAACATTCTGCTCCGCTGTAATGAAAAACGCATCGTGAACTATCAATGATGACAAACTTTTTTTAATATACTTTCTGTATTTTCCAGCAAACCAGTATTCTATCTGTACCAAATCAAACTCTTCCTCTTTTAATTTTCTTTTTATAACTTTCTCAATAGATTTTGAGGTATTATCTGTAACCTCTCTTGGAATTAAACAGAAAAACAGCAGGAATTCTCTTTTTAATCTATTAAAAGTTTTCATCAAAAGCCCATTTAGGGCAGGGAAATCTACCAATATTGTTTTTACTCCAAATCTGTTCAATCCCTCTATTGCTTCTGAACCCTCGGAACGACTATGAGAAATTAATGTAACATCATGTTTTTCTGCTACTGACTTGATAAGATTATAGCTAACGTGATCTGTTCCAGCAGTGAGAGGAAAAGGTAGTCTCATTTTTATCCATAGGATTTTCATTTTTGGAGAGAAATTAAAATTATTATTCAAAAAGATTGAGATAGTGCTTTCTAAAAATCAGATCCCAGTTAAAGAATTTTTCCACTCTTTCTCTTGCTTTTTTCCCCATGTAATTGCGTATTTCTCTTTCTGATATCAGTATCCTTAACTTTCTTGCCAACTCTTTTGAATTACCTGGTTCAAAGAGAAATCCAGTAACTCCATCCTCAACAATTCCTTGAAGTCCTCCTATTCTTGACGCAATGACAGGAACCCCGCAAGACATAGCTTCAACAGCTGTAATCCCAAAAGGTTCAGGCCAAATTGAAGGAACTACACATATATCGCCTTCCTGATAAAATCTCGGTAGATCCTCCTGTTCAATCCAATTATTTACATTAATAAATTCACCAAGCTTTGGAATATTGTCACAAGACCAAGTTATATCAATTTTAAAATTCAAACCATAATCTTTTAAAATATAACAGGCTTCCTTAAGGATATGTAATCCCTTTGCAGGGTCATCGCTTCTTCCTGACATAAAAATCCTGACTTTTTTTTCTTCTTTCTTATAGTTTGAATTATTCGGGGTAAATCTGCTTATATCAACCCCCCCTGGAATAACCATTATGTTCTTATTAAAACCTACCAAAGACTTTTTGATCTCTTCGTTATACACAATTATTCCCCTAGCACTCTTATAGCATTTCTCTAGAGATGTAAGATAAGAGGGGAAAAAACCTAAAGAACCTAAGTATTCGTGCCGCCTATCATTATTATTCAAAGTTAAATTGCATATTGTGCATTTTAAAAAAAAATTTCTCATGGTATTATTACACAGACAACCACTCCGAAAATAATTTTGATTAAAGCACCAAACTGAGGCAGAATAGAACCTCAAAATCACTGGATAATCCTTTAACTCATTTATTATATAAGGTTTTAAAACTCCACCTTCTCCAAATATTATATAATCTGGATTTATTTTTTCGATAACACTTCTTATCCTTTTAGAAACATTATAAAAATTGAAAGTAAAACTATTGAATGGAATTTTTATTACCTCAAATGGCATATCTCCACGAATCTTGCCTCTAGGAAAGAATTTCTGATACTCAGGAACTATTAAGTAGACATCATGAAATTCAGATAAATTGGTCAATAATTCCTTCTCCTCAACCCAGGCTCCTCCGAGTGGAGGCCAGTGGAATGTCAGACATACAAAAGCTATCTTTGCCATTTTCCTTAATTTTTTACATTTAAAAAAACATTTTCAATTCTACTTGCAACTTTTTCTGAAGAAAAATTCTCCACAACATATTCTCTTGCCATTTTTCCCATTGTATTTCTCATATCTATGTTATTTAATAGCATATCAATTTCCTCTGAAAGCTCTACTGGGTCTTCATGGTTAACCAGAATTCCATTTTCAAAATGCTTAACAACATAAGAAATACCTCCAATTTTTGAAGCAATCACAGGAGTTCCACAGGCAAACGCTTCAATAATAACAATTCCGAATTCCTCACTAATAGAAGGGCAAATAAATATCGCTGCCTTCTGATAAAGATCTATTAATTCCTTTTCATCGACTACGCTGAGATATGTTATTTTGTGGAAACCTTTTTTATTTATTCCTTCAAAGTGTTTCTGAATATTATTAAAATATTTAGAATCCCTAATTGGACCTGCCATAACAAGTTCAACTTTGTTTTTTAAATACCAGAGAGAATCAAGGAGTATGTGTATCCCCTTCCTTTCTTCAAATGCTCCGATAAAAAGAATAATGTTATCCTTTTTCTTTTCCAGAGCAGTGGTATATTTTTCAACGTCAACACTATAAGGAATATTTTTTATTTTAGATTCATCGACTCCTAATTCCTTTAATATTCGAGCCGTGTTCTGATTTGACGCAAAATACAGACTACACGATTTGGTTAAAATAAATCTTGGTATTGGGCTATTTTGATATAGATTAAATCTTTCAGCCAATGTAGCACAAACAAATATTTTTGGTTTTTTTGTGAAGAAAAAAAACAAAGGAAATGTTAAGTCATTTACATCAAAAAATTGGATTATATCATAATCTTTTAATACTTTTCTTAAACCCCATTTTAAAAAAAATATACTGTTAAATATGCGAGGGAATAAACGGTTTAGATACTTTATTCTAACAAATGGTTTACATGCAGGCCATCTTATAATCTTTGATTGTCCATTATCACTAATCTCTTTTTTCCATAAAGGCTCACCCCTTTCACTTACATTTACTGTCAAAATATCAACCTGATGTCTTTTTTTGATTAATTTTTGAGAAAACTCTTTCATTACAGTCCTTGTGCCACCTGTAAAGAAATAATAATGTGATACTGCCATTAAAATCTTCATAAGTTGGATTATCCTTTGAAATTAACCGGTTAATCTCATAACTTTATAGCATTCCTCAATCATTTTTATTCCCTGAGCAGCTTTTCCCCCATCAACTAAAGGGCTCTTTTTTTCATAAATACACTCTAAAAAATGCTTGAACTGATCAAAATGTGTATTATTTATTGCGGTTTTAATTAGGATGGAGTTTCTAGTTTTTTTACAAGATTTGATATCTTCACTAAAAATCTCTAAAAAGCTTATATTATCTATATGAAATTTTCCCCATCCCCTCTCTCCTTTTATCTCACAAATATTATTCAATTCTTTTATTCTGCTTGTCTCTATAATCCCTATTCCGCCATTCTCAAATTCTACCTTAACTTTTGCATAATCTTCCATACCAGTTTTAAGAATATCCTTACCTTCTGCTCCTTTTACTTTATAACCTTTTTTTGAAAGCCATATTAAAAGGTCAATTAAATGGATCCCCTGATCAATCAAAACTCCACCACCAGAAAGAATTTTATTAAAACCAAACTTAGACTGTGATGGCCAAGATGTATGCTTGTGCCCTAATACCAGTTTAAGTTCCTTTATTTCTCCAAAGTAACCTTCGTTAATAAATTCATTCAAAAGTTTTGCATTTGAAGCAAAACGTCTATTATGTCCAATCATAAGGATTTTTTTACTTTTCTGCTGGGAATCAATCATTTTTTTACATTTATCAAAACTCACCTCCATTGGTTTTTCGCATAAAACATGGATACCATTCTCCAGAAGGGCACAGCTTATTTCTGAGTGAAGTGAATTCGGAGTTGCAACAATAACTAAATCTACATTTCCAAAAAGATCAGCATAATTATCAGAGAAATTTGAGATAAGAAATCTGCGTGCTGTCTCTTTAGCCCACTCAAGTTTAGAGTCAACTACAAATGTCAAATCAACCTCTGGAACTCTTCTAATAGCAGGAATATGGGAAAGTTTTGCAATAAGCCCACATCCAACAACGCCTACTTTAAGTTTTCTAACTCTTTCTTCCATTACCTTGCCATCTGTTTTTTAATATAGTTAGGTATACGGGATATGGTATGAATAATTCCAAAGCAAAGAAGATTAAAGGAAAGCTTTTTCAGAAAGTTTGTGATTGCAACAGAACTTCTAGTAATCCAGATTTTAAGCCTTATACCTATATAAAGTTTTTTTGGTATAAATTTAAAACTGAGTTTTAAATCTTCACCAATTATTTTTATATTTTCATAATCATATTTATCTTTTTTGAATGCATGTTTAAGATAAGGAACTTCTTTTGGGTTAAATCCCATAATTTTCGCGCATGTAGTATCCACAGCAATGGATTTTTCCCCAATTACCATTATTCCGGTTTCTAATGGTTCTCCATCCACCGGACCGCTTCCCTCAAGTGCTATTCTTCCATCTACAATACAAAGATTGGGCTGGATAAATCTGTCAAGAGCATAAAGCACCTCATCTAAATAAGGATGGTATCTCTCCTTTAATCTATCAGGAATACAACCAAACTGATTTTTAAAAACACATGTAATCTTTTGGTAGTCATGAGTTTTGAGATTTGCAATAGAAACGAAAAAATATTCTTTCAGAAAAATTTTTGGAAGATTTAATTCATAGGGAAGATCTGAAATAATTGTAGAAACATACTCTTCTTTTGTAAGATTTATAAGCTTTACACCCCACTTGTTCTGAAGTTCATAGTATCCGAGTTTTTTAAACACTTCTTCACTAGTTCTGTCAAAACTATCAGATTCTATAACAATGATTTCAGAATTTATTTTTTTTGATTTAAAATATTTTATCAACCCTTCCACTATCTTAATATCAGAAATTATACCTGATTCATATGCGGCTATTGTGCATAAGTTTGGTTTTATGATTATCTTCCCTTTTACTTCTTTAAATACACCATCAGCATATAGAGACTCTAACACATCTTCAAACTCTTCTCCTGTCCTGCTAATTTTTTTCACTATTACTTTATCCACATTACTCTCTTTTAAAACCCTATTTTGTATTATCAATGACTATACTTATCCGGTCTTTCTTCATCGCCTCGTTAATCTCTCTAATCTTCTTCTCAACCAGTTCCTCCTGAGGACTTAATTTTCTAATTTCTTCCCATTCGGCTAAAGCTTCTTTATACAATCCATATAAATAATAATTTTCTGCAAGTGTAAACCTATATTTTAGATCATGAGGGCTATAGATTACTGCCTTTTTAAAACAGTCAATCATCTTATCAGGATTAGAGTTCATGCTTTTATAACATAACCCCTTTAAAAAATATGCTCTTGATTCTGTAGAATTTATTTTCAAAACAGAATCTGCTTCCTCCAGAGATTTTTCATAATACTTCATTCTATTAAAATAGATTTCTGATAATGCCAAATGATACTCAATTAATGATTTACTGTTGAATTTATTACTACATAGTTTTATTGCTTTCCTAATATTAACAATCCCATCTTCTAATTCATTCTTTTTTAAATAAATCCCTCCTAAATAAAAATAAATATCGGAATTTTCTGGAATCTCTTTCAAACCACTCAACATTACTTGAAGAGCCTCATCAAACATACCTTTTCCCTCATAAGCAAAAGAGAGAGATTGATAGGGAATTGTATTTTTAGGATTCAGCAAAATTGCTTTTTTATATACCACAATTGCTTCATCCCACATCTCTTTTTTCAATAAAAAATTTCCAAGCGTCAAAAAGGCGTGCTGCTGCTCTGGCGTTACATTTGTTAAGGTTTGATAGTCCCTTGTTAAATCCCATACTAAATTTAAACTCTCAGGTAAAAATTGGGGGCTAAGCGTATTAGCTTCCTTTAAAATTCTGGAACCATCTTTATAATTCTTTATTTTGAAAAAATAACGGCCTACATCAAATTGTTGATAAGCATTTTTAGGGTCTAGCAAAGCTGCTTTTTTAAGTTCAGAAAAAGCTTCCCTATTCATCTTTAAATTTGCATACATTATTCCCAGTTTAAGGTGACTTTCCCCTGAAAGAGGGTTGCTTAAAATAGCTTTTTTATAAAATTCTATTGCTTTTAAAGAATCCTTCTCCGAGCTGTTCTTTATCCCACTATTTTTTTCAACACTATAATTCCATCTTTCTGCATAACTATCAGCTAGAAGCAAATTAAGCCTTACGTCATCACGAGCAATAATCCTCGGTCCGCTTACATTATCATCAAGCAATTTGTATTTTATTAGATCTTCATAACTAATATTTGAAATTTTTACATATAAAAAATTGGAATATATTATGCTAAAAATTAAAATTAACCACACAACAAAAAACGGAAAAGATGTGACTAGTAAGAAAAACCGGTATTTTGGGCTAATCAAAGCTTCCATTTATCTCTTATCTCTCATTACTGGAACGGATTTATTTAGAAATGAAACTAACAGACCGAGAACTACAGATACTAAAAACGGATTGGCATCAGTTCTCAGATTAAAATCTACAAACGAATGGATAATTATTGATAAAATAGAAGTATAACCTCCCAGAAAAATCCATATCTGTGAATCATTTTTATAAAGCAACACTTTTTTAAAAGCAAATATACTTAAATAAACTACTCCCAAAAGTATAATTGTAAAACCAATTACTCCTGTGTCAGAAAGCAGCTCAAGCCAATCGTTATGAGCATGATTCACCCACGCTTGATTGCTTCTTAGAGAATATAAGGGAAAAACATATTCAAAGCATCCAAATCCTGTACCCATTGCTGGATAATCCATAAATATATTATATGTACTGCTCCAAATTGAAAATCTTCCTTCCTCTAATTCTTCTTTTATACTGACATTAAAATATCTATCAAAAACCGGAACAAAACCTATCCAACACCCAAGAATTAATGTGATTGTTGTAACAAGAATTAATATCCATAAATGTCCTTTTAAAGTGCCTCTAAAAATAATAAGCATAAACATAAAAAGGGATGAAAGAAAAAAACTTAAAATTCCTCCACGTGATTTTGTGAAAATTAAAGAAACTATCATTATTACTATGGCAAAGATTATTATAATCTTTTTCTCAAAGTCTTTTTCAGAAGACATAATAAAATTTTTTATTATGAAAGAATCTGTTCTTCTTTTTCCCCTTTTTCTTTTTGCTCTGTCAAATTCATAACTTTTATTATTATTTCCTTTTTCTGAAATATAAATTAGATACCCCATGGAAATAAAAATACACATTTTGATGTAGGCTGAAAAGTGATCTGCGCTCGGAAAAGTACTTATCAACCTATCTGTTGCATGAAACATTTTGCTAAACTTAAAAATCATTTTTTCACCGCTTACATACTGAATAATCCCATAAAAAGCTTCTATGGAACCAACTATAATTATGCTTAAAATTAATCTATTTTTTCGCCCCCTGCCATTAAAATTATTTGCTACTAGAAAATAAACCATTGCGTAAGTTAAAAGTTTTACAAGCTCTCCCTTTGTTGCCCATGGATTTAGGGAAATTGTCTTAAAATTAAATGTTCCGAAAATGCCAGACGTATAAAAGTCCAGTATTCTTTTTGTATTTGGAGAAATAATATTAATTAAAAAATCAGGAAATGGTATTAACTGAAAAGCTACTAAACATATAAAAGAAACTATAACTAAATTTATAGGATTATCAACCATAAAGACTTTTCCCTGTAGATATATCTTTAAAAACCATATAAAAGCCACAAGGAAAACTCCTATCTCCATTACTGCTTCTGACCAAACCTCAACAGTGCTGAAGGCAATAGGGGTAAAAAAAATTAAACATATGATACCCCATTCAATTGATGAATCCAAAAAACTCAAAACCTTTTTATGCTCAGCCATATATTTTTATAACTAATAGATTTTTAATATTATGCAGGGTGGAACTAAGGAAAATATTTTAAAGAAGAGAAATGCTTACTGACTTTCTAAATCTTCTGCCCTGTTATAATAGCTATAATAATATTCAGTGTAATAGTAATTTGAATCCTGTTTGCTGACATCATTAAGAATTACTCCCAGTCGCTTTACTTCTAACTCTTGAAATTTTTTAGCATTCTTTATCACTACATCCTTACCTGTCACCCCACTCCTTATAACAAAACATACTACATCAGAATACCTAGCAATAATTGAAGGATCCGTCACCGGTAAAATAGGCGGAGAATCTAAAAGAATAAAATCATAATTATTACGAAATATATTTATTAGTTCCCTCATCCTTAATGACATTAAAAGCTCGGAAGGATTTTTGGGTAATGGTCCACTTGTCAGCACAGACAGATAAGGGATCTTTGTTTTTATGATAACAGATAAAGGGTCAATACTATCAGTAAGAATTGTGCTAAACCCAAATCTATTTTCAATTTTGAAAATTTCATGAATTCTTGATTTTCTTAAATCTGCATCAATCAGAAGAACCCTCTTTTCGCTATGTGCCATTGTAATGGCAAGGTTTACAGAAGTTATTGTCTTTCCTTCTTCGGGTGTAGAACTTGTAACCATCATAACTTTTGGAGGGTGATCAGATGAAAAAAGCAGATTCGTTCTTATAGCCCTATAGCATTCAGCAACAGTTGATTTAGGATGTGTAAAGCTTACTAACTCTGGATTACTTCTTTTTTCCCGTCTTTTTATATATGCACTAAAGCTTGGAACAAAACCTAACAGTGGAATATTTATATAATGCTCAATATCCTCAATCGACCTTATTGTCGTATCTAAATATTCCAAGAAAAATGCTAACCCGCATCCCAGAATCAGACCAACTAGAGTACCCAATAGTATGTTTCTTGGCTTATTAGGGGCAACTGGTACCTTTGGTACTGTTGCTTTATCAACTAGAGTAATATTACTAAACCTCATGCTTCCAGTCACATTTATTTCACCTGCCCTTTTTAAAAGATAGTCATAAAGGTTCCGGTTTATCTCTACTTCCCTGTCGAGAATATTGTACTGAATAGACCTCTCAAGCAGGCTTATCGCTTCTTCATTTAATTCGTCACGTCTCTCATTCAATATACCTTCTTTGCTCTTTGTTAATTCATAATCATTTTGAATGCTTTCAATTATAGTTCTGATTTCATTCTTAATATTTTCCTGCAAGGCAGTTAACTCTTCTTTTGCTCTAACAACCCTTGGATGTTTTGGCATATAAGTCTTTTCCAGTTTGGCTATTTCTTCTTTTATTGCATAAGTCTTTTGTCGCATTCCAGGCAAATTGGTTTGTTTCATAAATCCAGGCAAAGTGGTTTCGTCAATATCTATGCCCTTTTCAGTCATAGATTTTATCTGGGATAGTGATATCTCTAATTCGACCTTTTTTGACTTCAACTGGTTACGCTCCACATTAACAAGAGTCAATTCATCCATAACCGAACCCTGCCTATCTTCAATTTTTGGAGAAATAATCTTCTTATTCTCTCTGTATTTTTGAAGGTCAAATTCTGCTTTTTTCATTTTTAGGATTACTGAAGTAATCTGATCATCAAGCCAACCAGATGCTGTCTTATAGTCGTTGACTTTACTTTCCAAACTCTTTTCCATGTAAACCTCAGAAATTGTATTAACTAAACTAGTAATCTCATTTGGGTCAGAGCCTTCTACTTCCAAATTCACAAGGTTTGTGCCTTTAATTGGATTAACTTTAATTCTTTCCCTTATCTCGTCCGCCAACGATAATTTTTCATCTTCTGTAAAATTTTTTCCTGGAAATAATATGTTTATAACTTCTAATGCTGCCGATCTGCTTTTGATTATTTTGAACTGTGTCTCAAAATACTCTCTGTATCCTGAAACCTGAGATATGTCCGGAAAGGAAACTATTCTGTCAGCTGAAAACTCAATCATAATCTGACATACTGCTCTATAAATTTTAACTTGCTTAAAAGTTGCAATGGTAACTGTCAGAAGAAGAAATATAAATACCAAAACAACTGTCCACATTCTTTTTTTTAGTATATATAAGTAGTCCTTGAGATGTATTTTGACTTCGACTTTTTTTTCCATATTTTGTGTCTCTGGCATGTTTTGATTAAAACAAAAAATAATTCGGTCTTTTAGTTATGTGGATTAAAGCTTTTCGTAAGTTCATTCTGAATAAAAGAAACTGATCGAAACAAATATCATATCTCCATCTTTTATTTTTAATTCTTCTATCTGTTTTTCAATTCCTTTTGAACCTGAAATTCCTTTTTCCAAAGCCCTCCTCATTCTTTCCAAATCTACAAGGAATACCTCTTTCCCGTTATCTCTTGATAACTTAACATTATATTTATCTGCACCCTTTGTAAAGCCTCCTGCTATGACTATTGCCTGATAAAGATTTAAATCCTTTTCACTAATTGGGAAAAATCCAGGCCTTGCAACCTCACCAGAAATAAAAAATTTTGATTCAGGAACTTTTATACTATCTCCTGCAATAACCTCAATATCTTTTTCCAATTCACCTCTGTAAAGAGGAACTTTTATCTCTGAATATTCATCATCTTTTCCATGAATCTTTCTCTTTATAAGAATAAAATTTCCCGCTGTTTCTTTTTTTACACCTCCAGCTTCTGAAAGTATTTCAAACAAACTCCTTGACTCCCTTAGGTAATATTGCCCAGGCTTTCCTACTTCTCCTACTATAAATACTTTGTTGCTTTTATATTCTTTAACAGAAACATCCACCTGAGGGTCATAAATTAGCTCTTTTCCCAAAAGCTCTGTAAGAATTTCATCTATTTGTCTAAGGGTTTTTCCAGACACATAAACTCTCCCGATAAAAGGGTAAGAAATAGTCCCATCTTCTTCAACTTTTTCATCTTTAGCAAGGTCAGGATTATCCCATACAGTTATTATCAGCGTGTCATCTGGTCCAACGATATATTCACTTTGACTTGGTTCAATTTTTCCACTCGCCCATGGTGTGCCATTGCTTAAAATATCGGTTTTATCAATGAGAATATCTTGGGCTTTTTCAGTTGTTATCTCTGTTAGCTTCTTTTCTCTTATCTCCTTATTCGTTGGATATCTTTTTATTATAATCTTGGAACCTCTCCAGAAATAACAGCCCGAAAGAAAGATAATAGAAATAATTATTAGAGCTATCTCTTTTCTAAAAATATATTTTTTCATATATCTTCTCTTCAAATATTTTTAAAGTAACTTGTTTAACATATCATTTATATCAAATAATTATTAATAAATCAGCTTCATTGTCAAGAACGATTCTTTTAGAAATTTTATTTAAGAGTCTATAAATCAATAGGCATCTGATAAATTTTTTGTTTTAATATGATATATTCATCCTCAGAGAAATTATATTTTTTGTATAGTCTCCAAAGGTGCTGTTTCTTTCTTGGTGGTTAAAAGAGATTTCTGTTGTTGCATGCTTGAATATCTTAAAAGATATATCGCCTCCTGCAGTCCATCTTTTTTCCCTATTATTCCTTCTGACAAATTGCTCATTTGCACCCTCTTTAAACTCATTATCCTTATAAGAAACATTAAAATTCAAAACCATCTTCTCGAAAAACTTTTGGTCTATATTAATATAAATGTCATTATAAATAGTATCCCTTCCAGATTTTAGTGATGAATTACTGGAAGTTCTCCTGGCTGATAAAGTAACATCTGTTCTGTCAGTAATAGAACTTTTCAAATCAAAAAAGAACGAAAGACTTCTGTTTTTTGAAGAATTAAACTCTTCAGAAGTTTCTGATATCTGGGCTGCTGTTTTAGATAAAGATGTTTCAGTTATAGACTTAGACACTGAAAAATTCATAGAAGTTTTGTCAGTAATTTTTATATCAACTGTTGACCCCCAAGAAAGTGTATCGCTTTCAGACATAGGAATAAGTTTCTCACTCAACCCTTCCCTTATAGAATTACCTAAACCAAGCCTTCCGCTCAAAGATAAAATATTTTTAAAGCGGTGAAAAAACCCAAAATCATATTGCAAGGACTTATTATCCCTTGAAGGATCATTTTCATACTTATCAGTCTGGTAACTATAGTTTAGCATCAGACTATCTCTTGATAATATGTTCAAAACAATTAATCCCCTGAAGTTATCCACCTTGTGGTTGTTTCTATCCAGGGTAAAAATCAGGTTCTTCTCCTTATCTTTGAACTTATAAAAATCAGTTCTGTAATTTCCCTCTAATTTTATAATATCGCCAATATTAGTCCCTAAAGTAAACCTTGCATGGTTTTCTAAACGGTCTGAGTTTTTATTAGATTCAGTCTCAGTTAAAAAGGGGCTAAATTCAGTGCCTGTAAAAGAATCATACACTTTTAGATAACTTCTCCAAGGAAGGCGTATTTCCATAGTTGTTGAATAAAAAGTATCTTGAAATCTTGTTTTTTTTTCAGTTGCTTCAGAAAAGTATCTCACAGGAGATATAACTTCTATACTAAATTTATTTTCTCCTTTTTCAAAAATCAGTTCCATTGATGGCCCAACATTAAGATAATAAGCACTTTCTTTATTTTTTTCTTGAGATTGGTAATTATCATTATAAGTCCAGTCAAGTGAAACTGCTGGTTTTAAAATAGCAGGACCAAGATGGATTCCTTCAGTAGCAGCTGTAGAAATATATACAGGAATTAGAAGTAAAACAATATATATTATTATTAATTTTATAAAAAACATTATAAATTTGCTTTTTCAAACTATACATACCCCATAAAATCTAATCTCTTTGCAGTTGTCAAGATTTAATAGGGAAGATTTAAATAGAACCTTAATCGGAATGAAAAGATGCTTAAGTTAATGATAGATAGATATTTTTAACAAGGATTGAAACCTTTTTAAAAATATTGTCCACCAACAATGTTGGTTCACTTAAGGTGTGAGGCCTCAGCCCCCACGCCCCACCACTGACAATGTCAGTGGTTTTGTGAGATAAATAAATAAAAATGGCATAAGTTTTGCATTCAAATTCTTGAAGTATAATTTTATTTTTATGCCTTGACAATTTCAGATAATGTTCTAAGATTTAAACAAATTTATTCAAGGAGGAGTTTTAGATGGGAAAATATAAATTTTGTCTTAGTATTGTGATCGTTTGTGTTTCAATATTTTTCCTGACAAATATAACTTATGCTGCAACTCATGCCATTGAAGGGAAAGTATTTGAGGATAAAAACTGTAATGGACAACGAAATGGAGGAGATGGTTCGATTGCAGGTGTCACAATAACCCGCGATCCAGGTGCAATTACTACATCAAACAGCTGTTGATGGAACCTATTCTTTTTCTGGACTTGCAGCAGGAACTTATACAGTTAAAGAAACTGACCCAGCTGGATATTGCAGCACAACACCAAATAAAATAACCATTACGATTAAAAACAAAAAAGTAACAAACCAAGACTTTGGAGACAGCAAGAATACTATAAGTCCACCTGCTCTCTGCTGTCCTTCAGAATAAAATAAAGATAATTTTAATCAGAAAAATAAAAAACCCATTCCAAGACAAAATCGGAATGGGTTTTTTATTGTCACTTAACTAAAGTTTTATTCTTTCCTAGCAACAACCTGAATCCTTGCTAAAGCCCTTGCCAAAGCTATCTCTGCCCTTTCAACATTTATATCAGCAGTTCTGGTTTTTAATCGCTCTTCGGCTCGCTTAAAGGCATTTTGAGCCCTTGCCAAGTCTATCTCTTCAGACCGTTCAGCTGTATTAGCCAATATAATTACTTTTTCTGGTCTTACTTCTGCATATCCCCAGCTTATAGAAAGGTACTTCCTGTTACCGGATACAGATTTATATGAAATTTCTCCGGGATTAAGGGTTGCTAAAAAAGATGTGTGCCCTGGTAATACTCCGAATTCGCCACCAAAACCGGGCGCAGTTATATCCTCAGCTTTTTCGCTTACTAACAGACGATCTGGGGTGACTATTTCAAGCAATATTGCTTTTCCCAAGAGAACTACTCCTTCTTCATTTTTTCTGCTTTTTCAAGAGCCTCTTCTATTCCACCAACCATATAAAAAGCCTGTTCTGGAATATTATCATGCTTCCCTTCTACTATTTCCTTAAACCCTCTTATTGTATCCTTTAATTTCACATATCTCCCTGGAATTCCTGTAAACTGCTCAGCTACGAAAAATGGTTGAGATAAGAACCTTTGAATTTTTCTTGCCCTTGTAACAGTAAGTTTGTCCTCTTCAGAAAGTTCATCCATTCCAAGTATTGCTATGATATCCTGAAGTTCCTTATACTTTTGTAAAATCCTCTGCACTGAGCGCGCGACAAGATAATGTTCTTCGCCTAATATTCGCGGGTCTAATATTCTTGATGTAGAATCAAGGGGGTCTACTGCTGGATATATACCAAGCTCTGCTATCTGTCTTGAAAGAACTGTTGTAGCATCAAGATGGGCAAATGCTGTTGCAGGTGCCGGGTCTGTCAGATCATCTGCAGGAACATAAATTGCCTGAACTGAAGTTATTGAGCCCTTTTTTGTAGAAGTAATTCTTTCCTGTAAATCTCCCATCTCTGTAGCAAGGGTTGGCTGGTAACCAACGGCAGAAGGCATTCTTCCAAGCAAAGCAGAAACCTCAGAGCCTGCCTGCGTAAATCTGAATATGTTATCAACAAACAAAAGCACATCCTGACCCTCAACATCTCTGAAATATTCAGCAATAGTCAGTCCGGTTAATCCCACACGCAATCTTGCTCCTGGAGGCTCTGTCATCTGTCCATAAATCAGAGCGGTTTTATCTATAACTCCTGACTCTTTCATTTCAAGCCATAAATCGTTTCCTTCTCTGGTTCTTTCTCCAACACCTGTAAAAACCGAAACTCCACCGTGCTCCATCGCGATATTTCTGATTAGCTCCATTATAAGTACTGTTTTGCCAACTCCAGCACCTCCGAAAAGACCAGTCTTGCCTCCTTTTGAATAAGGCTCCAAAAGGTCAACAACTTTCAGTCCTGTTTCAAACATCGTGGTTTCAGTGCTCTGGTCTTCAAGAGATGGAGCCGGGCGATGAATGGGATGCCTTTCAGTAAATTTTACCTCTCCCAATTTATCAACAGGCTCACCAATAACGTTCAGTATTCTTCCTAAAGTCCCTTTTCCAACAGGAACAGAAATCGGTATTCCTGTATCTATTACATCCACACCTCTTGTCAGACCTTCTGTTGGTTCCATTGCAACTGTTCGCACAACACTCTCACCAAGATGAGCAGCAACCTCTACTGTTATAAAAGCCTCTTTACCGTCAGATGATATTTTCTTTATTTTGAGTGCATTGTAAATCGCTGGAAGTTTCCCAACTTCAAACATTACGTCTACAACTGGACCTATTACCTGCACAACCTTTCCAATATTATTTTTTTCAGCCATGAATCTAATCCCTCTCTTTTAAATAAAATTTAAAACTTAATAGTATTAACTTTTAAGAGCTTCTGCGCCACCTACTACTTCCAGCAGTTCCTTTGTTATTGAAGTCTGTCTTGCTTTATTGTACTTCAAAGTTAAACTATCTATTATTTCTGATGCATTCTTTGATGCAGAATCCATTGCTGTCATTCTGGCTGCATATTCTGCAGCTGCAGATTCTAAAAGGGCATGGTATATCTGAACTTCAATATTCTTTGGCAACAATTCCTTAAAAATTTCATCCCTTGAAGGTTCGTATAAGAAGTCAACTGAATATTCACCCTCTTTAACCTCAAGAGGAACAATTGGGAGTAGTTGTTCAACAGTTATTACCTGGGATATAGCTGATTTAAAACCATTATAAACCAGCATTACCTTTTGTATCTGCTCTTCAGCATAGGTTTTTATTATTTCTCTTGAAATCTGCACAGCGTGTTCATAGCCAAGTTTTCCAAAAAAATCTACATAGACATTCCTTACAGAGATATTTCTTTTTTTAAAGAAATCTCTTCCTTTCCTTCCAATAAGTGTTAGGTTCGTATCATCCTTCCCGCTTTCACTTAAAATCCTTATTCCCTGTTTTATTATGTTATTATTGAATCCGCCGCACAATCCCTTATCTGCTGTTATGACAACCAGCTCTGTTATTCCATCATCTCCCTTCTGGAGAAGAGGATGGCTGTTTTCAGGTGCTCTTAAAGCCATACTCCCAACCACTTCCTGCATTTTCTTTGCATAAGGCCTTAAAGCAATGATTCGCTCTTGAGCTCTTCTGAGCTTTGATGCAGAAACCATTTTCATTGCTTTGGTTATCTGCTGTGTTTTCTTTATACTGTTTATTCTTCTTTTTATATCTCTTAAACTTGGCATCTTTTCATAATTTCTTATATGTAAATCTTTTATTAAGAAAAATTAGGATTTTGAAACACTAAATGACTGTTTGAATTCTTTTATTAGATTCTTCATTTTTTCTTCCATCTCTTTGCTTATCTCTTTCTTTTCCTTTATCTCTGTTAAAATATTTTTATGATTATTCTCAACAAACTGCAAAAACTCCTTTTCAAAACGCTGACATTCCTCAATAGGAATATCATCCAGCATTCCGTTTACACCTACAAAAATTATTAATATCTGTTTTTCAGTAGTCAGAGGCTGGTACTGTCCCTGCTTCAGGATTTCTACCATCCTCGCTCCCCTTGACAGCTGAGACTGGGTTGCCTTGTCAAGCTCGCTTCCAAACTGGGCAAATGCAGCCATTTCACGGTATTGCGCCAAATCAAGACGCAAACGCCCTGCAACCTGTTTCATTGCTTTTACCTGCGCACTGCCTCCAACCCTTGATACTGAAAGACCAACATTTATTGCAGGTCTTACACCTGAATAGAAAAGGTCTGATTCAAGATAAATCTGACCATCTGTAATTGAAATAACATTTGTAGGAATATAGGCTGAAACGTCTCCAGCCTGAGTTTCTATAATGGGAAGTGCTGTTAGAGAACCGCCCCCAAGCTCATCGCTTAATTTAGCAGCCCTTTCCAGCAACCTTGAGTGGAGATAAAATACATCGCCCGGATATGCTTCACGTCCCGGAGGTCTGCGAAGAAGAAGAGATAACTGCCTGTATGCTACTGCCTGTTTTGAAAGGTCATCATAGATAACCAGTGCATGGCCACCTTTATCTCTAAAATATTCTCCCATTGCACAACCGGCATAGGGGGATATATACTGCATTGGTGCAGGGTCAGATGCAGACGCTGCTACAACTATTGAATATTCCATTGCTCCGTAGTTTTCTAATGTTTTTACTACCTGCGCAATAGTTGACCTTTTCTGACCAGTTGCAACATATATGCATATAACCCCATTACCTTTCTGGTTTATGATGGTATCAAGTGCTACAGCAGTTTTACCTGTCTGCCTGTCTCCTATTATTAATTCTCTCTGTCCTCTTCCAATTGGAATCATTGAGTCTATCGCCTTAAGCCCTGTCTGCAAAGGCTCCTTAACAGGTTTTCTTTCCACAACACCAGGAGCCAGTCTTTCAAGAGGAGAAAAATTGTTTGTTTCTATAGGACCTTTCCCATCAAGTGGATGTCCAAGAGCATTAACAACCCTTCCTACGAGCTTTTCTCCAACAGGAACTTCCATAATCCTCTTTGTTCTTTTTACAGTATCACCTTCTTTAATTGCTCTACTTTCACCTATAAGAACTGCTCCGACATTGTCCTCTTCAAGGTTAAAGGCAATACCAACAACACTATGAGGAAATTCCAGAAGCTCTCCATACATTACTTTTTCCAGTCCATAAACCCTCGCAATACCATCACCAACCATGATGACAGTCCCGATTTCACTAATATCAACAGTAGGTTCAAACCCGGATATCTGTCTCTTAATAATTTCACTGATTTCTGATGTTTTTATTCCCATTTCTCTTATTATTCCTCCCTAATTTTTTAAATTTATAATTTATTTTTCTACTGAATATCTTTTGTTAAACTATTTTTTACCATTTTAAGATAATTTCTGACGCTTCCGTCAATAACAAGGCTTCCTATTCTGGCAATAACTCCTCCGATAATATCTGAATCTATTTTTGTATTCAGAACAACTTCTTTTCCTGTATAGTTGCCAAGCTTTTTTGCAATCCCTGTTCTTTCATCATCAGTTAACTTATAAGCTGATGTAATTTCAGCCCTCACCCTGTTATTATACTGGTCACAATAGAACATAAAATGGTTATATATAGTATAAATAATTTTTAACCAGTCATTCTTCAGAAGAAGAAATATGGTTTTTTTAAGAGATGGGTGAAGTTGATAAAAATTTAAGATTTCACCAAGAACTATTTCTTTTTTTGTGAAAGGGATGGCAGGGTTAAAGAAAAAATTCTGCAACTCTTTAGACTCTTTAAAAACAAGAGCAACCTCTTTTAACTGTTTGCCAACTCTATCAAAATCTTCTTTTTTCTCAATTGAGTCTATTAATGCCTTTGCGTATCTCTTGCCTATTATATCCTTGATCACTTCATCTCCCCCAACGCATCGATATATTTCTGCACTAAAACCCTCTGGTTATCTTTTGTAAATTCTTTTTTCAGTGATTCTTCTGCAATCTTTGTTGCCTCTGCTACTATCTGATTGGATACATACATCTCAGCTTTTTTATAAAGTTGCTCTATATCATTGTTTATCTGCTCAGCAATTTTTCTGTTAAGTTTATCTGTTTCACTGGTAATTTTCTCTTTGTCGATTTCGATTTGCTTCTTGGTATTTCTCTTTATTTCTTCCACCTCTTTTTCTGACCCTTTCAGAAGAATCTCACTATCCTTTAACTTCTTCTCAGCCTTCAAAAGAGAATCTTTGCTCTCTGATAACAGTATTCTTATACTTTCTGACCTTGTAAACAAAAACTCTTTTGCCGGCTTTGATAAAAATTTATAAATTGCAAAAACAAAGATTATGAAGTTTATCCATTTCCACACCTCTTTTAAGACGTTAACCCCATGCGCTCCTTCCTTCTCAGCAGTAAATCCTGTCTGACTCAGGAAAAAAACCAAAATAATAAAGCAGAATAAGCTTATTAAATAGCTCTTTTTAAAACTATACATAAACATTTTTCAGCGCCTGAAAAAACTAATTTTTTTTATCTTTTCTGCCAAGAACCATACCTGATATTTCTGATGCAATAACTGATGCAATTTTTGAAAACTCTCCACGAACAGCTTCAAGTTGCTGGTTTACTTCATTTTTCACCTGCAAAACCTTAGCCTCGCCTGTTTGTCTTGTGCTTTTCAAAACCTCTTTCTGCTGTTCTAAAGCCTGGTCTCTCAAAATATTCTGTTCAGCAAGAACATTTTTTTTGCTTTCTTTAATATTTAAGTTATATTCCTGCAATTTTTTCTCGCTTGTTTCCTCCATTTTTTTGGCATTATTAAATGAACCCTTGATTTCATTATCCCTCTGCTCCAAATGGTCAATCATTGGCTTAAAGAGCTTCTTATTAAGAATAAACATCAACAATAGAAAATTGGCTACAAGTATGAAAAACGTAATATTTAACTCAATCACAATATATTTCTCCAAAACAATCTAATTATATTTTCCTCTCCTTTTTTTCTAAAAGAGGTTTAATAATCATGCTTATTTGAGGTAAACTCATTGATATCAAAACGAAAATCAGGCAATTCCTTGATATTAAAATCCCTGCTGCCAAAATTGAAAACATTATTATATACCGCAGAAATGTAAAAAAAAACAAATTTCCCTTTCTCTTGGGTTTATTGCTTACATCTGACAATTGCCCAACTGTTTTGCACAAGAGAATATAGTTTATAATTCCTGTAACACCGCCAAGAATTGTTCCAATTAATAGTTCTGAATTTCTTATTAATAATGAAACTGAAATTAAAATAATGATTAAGACTACTACACTTATTATAATTTTATCATTTATTTTATAAATACTTAGAAACAATCTTATCTCTTAATAAATCAATGGGTTTAAAAGCTGGCACTTTTTAACAGAATGATTTTTTTCTGTCAAGACCAATCTTGAAATAGCGGACAGTAATTAATGTATAGTGAATAGTTGTACGCCAAACAGCTTGTTGCAGATAGGTTTAAAAATTTTTAGCTTTATCTTAATTTATAAAGGAGGGTTATATTTTCGCAAGGGCAGAGGTTTTTCTGCCCTTGCGTTTACTATTCAGTATTCACTTCCTACGATTCACCTACTCACCGATTCACCGACTCATTGTTAACTACTTCTTCCCTTTCTTCTTAAAATTCACCGTTACAGACTCAGGCCCATGAAGAGTGCTCTTGCCATTCCTGTTAATGTCTTCAAGTTTGTAAAAAAATGTTCTTCCAGGTTTAGCATTCCTATCCTTAAACTCATAGCTTGCTCCTGATGTTGCACTACTGATTGCAGGAATTAGTCTCCTATTGATCCTTACATAATTCCCATCCTCTTTTTCAGAACGCAAAATATTAAAGCTAATATTGTCAATCTCTGTTCCTGTTTCCCATTTCAGCACAACTTTGCCTCCCCTTATCTCTGCTATGAAGGATGAAAGAGTAATAGCAGTTGGTATTTCCTCTGCTGAGTACAATCTATTCTGTTGATAAAATTCATTGGCAATAAAAACTTCATTGCCTGCATTTCCATCAAAGTTTTTTATCAAGACCGCTGCACTGAAATCTGTGCCCTGCGGAAAGAAAGCAGGGGCAGCAATAGTAAAATTACCAGTACCATCGTTCATATAGACTTTATTTGCCGTACCACTACCCTCCCCATTGGCTACAACTATATCTAAATCCCCATCTTTATCTAAATCTCCAAAAGCTGCATCGAAGCTATAATCGCTATCAACAGGTAATTTTGTTGAGGTATTATCTTCAAACTTTGAGGTGCTTGAATTAAAGACATACAACCGATTCTGCTGACCACCATCATTGGCGATAAAAATGTAATCAATCTTACCATCATTATCTATATCTGCAAGTGCGGCAGAATTACTTGAATTAGTATCAGATGGAATTATTCCTGTTGTATCTTCAGTAAATATTCCAGTTCCACCATTACGTAAAAGTCTATTTGGTTGCTCGAGGGAATTGATAGCCAAGATATCCAAGTCTCCATCTCTGTCAAAATCAGCAAGGATTAACTTTTGTGTAACTAAAGAATTACTCCCTATTAATCTTGAAGAAGTTTCATCAACAAAATTTGTCATGCTATTATTTATCAATACCCTTATTGCATTGCTTTTAGAAAGCGAAGAGGCTGAAACGACTAAATCTAAATCACCATCCCCATCTATGTCACCAAAAGCTTCGCTGGTATAAAATCGAGTCACTTGTGGAAGCCATGTTGTTCCCAGATTCGTGAAAACTCCTGCTCCGTTGTTTATCAAGAGCTTATTAATCCCATTATTGGCTACAAATATATCTATGTCACCATCTCCATCCACATCCCCTGCTGCTGCACCATGACTATCGTCAGTATCTTGAGGTAATCTTGTAGAGGTAGAGTCTGAAAAGACACCTGAGCCATTGTTGAGCAGAAGGCGGTCCTGCCCATTGTTGGCCACAAAGATATCAAAGTCTCCATCATTTTCTATATCAACAGCTACTGCACCAATACTGTAATCAAGAATTGCTGGAAGGTTTGTAGATGTAATATCAGAGAAATTTGCTGATTGAGAAAATTCTGGAAAAAGAAAAACTAAAAACATCGCAAAGAAAAACTTTATAGATTTAAACTGCATATATTCTCCTTGAAAAAGTAATTTGTTTCATCTCAAGGATAAATCATCCTTTTTTTCTGTTAGTTGACGATTGTTCACTTTTTAGTAATTATATAGGAGAACGGACAAGTGAAAGCCCTATCCTTACTATTCACTAACTACGATACACTATTTACTTTATTTTCAGCTTCCTTCATTAAAGCACTGGGGAATAATGCACCCGCTCTGGTTTGGTCCTGCTTGTGTGTTGTTCTTGCACACACCAAGCACAGCTTCTTCAGCAACAAGATTGACCTTGTTTAATACTGGTTTCCTGTAAGGTTTTTTTTCACAAAACACTCCTATTTTAAAATAAATTCTAAATTCTAAACAATGCGTTGACTTTGTTCAGCATGGTGAGCTGTGAGCTTGCCGAACAGTCAACCACAAAATTCAAAACAAATATATGAAATAGCAGAGCAAGGCTCTGCTGCTACTTTTCACTAAATGCTGTTCACTATTCACTTCTTTTAGCTTCCCTGATTAACGCACTGAGGGATAAGGCGCTGGAAGCAGTGGTTTCTGGTAAGATTTTTTATTGGATTTCATCTTCTTATAACTCCTTAAGAAGATAGATATAAATAATTTGCTTTTTATTGAAAAAGCATGCAAATTTTATGCCCAAAAAAACAATATTAATATCTCATTGTTTTTTAATACGAATTTTGCAGAAACAAAAAAAGTTTCAAAACAACAATCCCTTGAAATTGTTCAATAAATGAACATTTTTCCCGGCTTCTTTTTAAGTCATTGTATTTTAACATAAAAAGTGTTCAAAAAACCGACATTTTTTTGAACTACTCTAAGTCAATTTCCCTTACCTTAACTTCGCGGGGTTTTACTCCGTCTGCCGGACCTATAACTCCCTCTTTTTCCATTGTCTCAATAATACGCGCTGCCCTGTTATATCCAATGCGAAGCCTTCTCTGGACCATGGAAATCGAAGCATAACCTGCCTTTGCAACAAGATGCACAGCCTCATCATACTTCTCATCATATTCCTCATTAACCACCTCTTTACTGTCTTCATCCTCTGATTGGAGAATTAAGTGGTTGAAATCAGATTTTTTCTGCTTTTTCAAAAAATCAACAATTGTCTGCACCTCGTGGTCCCCTATAAAAGCTCCGTGAACTCTTGTAAGCTTTGAATCCCCCGGCGCCATATAGAGCATATCCCCCTTTCCAAGAAGAAGCTCTGCGCCGTTCTGGTCAAGAATTGTTCTTGAATCAGTTTTTGAAGAAACCTGAAGAGAAATCCTGTATGAAAAATTTGATTTAATTACTCCTGTTATGACATCAACAGATGGCCTCTGAGTCGCCATTATAAGGTGAATTCCCGCTGCCCTTGCCATTTGAGCCAGGCGCTGTATGGAATCCTCAACATTTTTTGAAGCAACCATCATCAGGTCCGCAAGCTCATCAATAAAGATAACTATATAGGGAAGTTTTTCTGCTTTGGAACCTTCATCTTTTTCAGGAAATCCCTTAGGTTTGCTCTCTTTTTCTATTAACCGGTTGTAGGATGTTATATTTCTCACAGCCCTTTCAGCCATCAGGCTGTAACGCCTCTCCATTTCCTGAACAGCCCAGTATAATGCCCTTGATGCCTGCTTCGGGTTTGTAACAACAGGGGTAAGAAGATGCGGAATATCTTCATAAACAGAAAGTTCAAGCCTCTTTGGATCAACCATTATCATCTTAACTTCATCAGGGGTTGCCCTGAAAAGAAGGCTTAATATCATTGCATTCACTGAAACGCTTTTACCTGCGCCTGTTGTCCCAGCCACAAGCAGATGAGGCATTTTGGCAAGGTCGCAAACATAGGGATTTCCTGATATATCCTTGCCAAGAGCAAGACAAAGCCTTGATGGATTTTTAATAAAGATCTCAGACTGGAGTATTTCCTTCAGGTAAACATCCTCCCGGTGAGTATTTGGAATCTCTATCCCGACAGTCCCTTTCCCCGGAATTGGTGCAACTATCCTGACGCTTACTGACCTCATCGCAAGGGCAAGGTCATCTGAAAGATTTATTATCCTGCTCACCTTTATTCCGGGCGCGGGCTCAAACTCGTACATGGTTATGACAGGTCCTGGCTGCACCTCTGTAACTTTTCCTGCAACACCAAAATCAAGAAGTTTCTTTTCAAGAATTCTTGAATTCATAACAAGGTCCTGTTTTGTTATTTTTAAACTTGCTTTAAGAGGGTCATCAAGGAGGTTTAAGGAAGGAAGTGTATATTCCTCAATAAACTCAAAAGATTCCTGAGAAACAACAGGAGGAGGCTTTATCTCTTCCTGCGGGATTTCAATTTTAGGCTCCGGTTTTTGCTTTTCTTCCTCTATCCGCTGTTTTATCTGTGTTGAATGTTTTCTCTTTACATTCCACTTCATCAAAACATCTTTCAAATCTGCAAAAGATGCTTTAAGCCACGAAAAAATAATTCCGGTATAATTTACGAATTTAATAAATCCTGAAATAATGGCTAAATTGGTAACAAGGAGAAGTGATAAAACCAGAAGGGCTATAAACATTATATAGCTTCCAAGTATTCCAAAAAACCTTTCACTTGAATTCACAAGAGGAAGGCCAATAGCTCCTCCGGGAGATATTCTTAAAGAAAAATCTTCATTAGGATAAAAATATGAAAATACAAGATGGAGTATTGGAGCAATACTTGAAAAGAAAAGAATGAAGCCAGATATCAGGAAAACCCATCCCTTTTTGGAGAAGCCACTGAAAAACCTGAAGCTGAAAACAATAAGAATCAGAGGAAGAAATATCGCGCTGTATCCAAAAACTTCATAAGCCAGAGCTGCTATATGAGCCCCAACACTTCCCAACAGATTACTGCATCCGTGCGTTTCCTCATCCTCAGTTATTTTGAAGCGAAACCATGTTGTGTCTTTCTCACTATAAGAAAAAAGGCTGACAGCCATTACAATAGCCAGACAGATGATTAAGGCTGCATAAAACTTCGTCAATAATTTCTTGCTGCTTTTTTTCTTTTTACTCATCAAAATGACCTGATTGCAGGTAAATTTTCTATGACACCCTTTTCCCTATTCCGTCCACTATGAGCTTAGTCAACCCAGTGCACTTAAACTTTAAAACATAATAATTCTGTTCCTTGATTTCTCCAAACTCAAAATCTATATTAAGATTAAAATTCTCTTTCGTCAGTACTTCAAGTTTAATCATTTCTTCCTGAAGTCTTTTTTCAGAATACATTTTTTTTAAATCAATATAAACAATCCCTGTTGCAATGTCATCTTTTTTTATATCTATATTGCCTGCAATAATATCTATTATATCAAAAAATACTCCTGAAATGTTCCCCTTTGTCTCAAACTCAATAAAGCGTGAAAGCGAGTCTTCCCTGTTATCTGCAACAAAAGATATGTTTTCTGATAACACCAGTTTATTATAAAAATTTTTGACTTCAGGTTTTTCATAATAGGGAGCAATATTATCAAAGTAAGATTCAGCAGATGTTTTAAAGAATTTCTCACTTGTTAAATAAATCATGTCACTCTCAAAGAATGTCAGGAAGTCATCCTCTCCCCCACCATGGCTATTATCCTGCCTTGCCGCAAAAAGACGGAGAGGGTTCCTGAGGTTTTCGCTGCCAAGTTCAATCAGTTTTGTTTTTGTCTGCAGAAGAGATTTTATAAAAAGTTTGAAAAAGTTTTTAAAATATCTGAAGTTTACAACAATCAGCTTTAAAGGTTTTTCTTCATTTCTTTTAAAGGAAAACAAATACCCTATCTCATAAGGGAAAAACAGTTTTATGTTTTCATCTTTTTCATTGCTTTCAAGGAACTGGATAAAGGACGAAGGCATATTCATCAGCACAGCAGAGTTTTTTTCAGTATTTAGAATTTTCACAGCAATTGATGTGCAAAACTCTGAAAACCCCGGATCATCAGGATCAAAATTTATGGAAATAAACCCGTCTGTCTCTTTGGAAATGAAACGGCTTGTAGGGTCCGGCATAGTATAGGGAGATGAAAGCCAGTATCCTGATACAATCATTAGCGCAAAAAAAATACCTGTACCATAAGCGATTATGGTAATCAATTTCATCAGGGGCTTTGGCAGGAATTTCTTTTCTTTCTCCATCGCTAATATTCAAGCTCCAAATCATAAGATCCAAATACTGAAATGAGATTAGGAGTAAACTCCTTAATTTTTTTACCATGAAAATTCCGCTCAAGTCAATCTCTATCTCCACCACCCAATTTCCCTTGACAGGCTTTTAACCCTTTGTTAAAAGAATTGCTCTGATTAATTTTTTAACCCTGATTTGTAAACGTAATTTATGGTATTTTGAGGAGTTTAAAAAATGGAAAAGAGTTACTTGTTAGCTCCGGGACCCACTCCAATCCCTCCGGAAGTTTTGCTTGCAATGGCAGAACCAATAATCCACCACAGAGCCCCTGTTTTTAGTACTCTGTTTGATGAAGTCAGGAAGGGATTGAAATATGTTTTTCAGACTAAAAATGATGTTTTAACCCTTGCCTCATCAGGTACAGGAGGAATGGAAGGCGCAATTGTAAACACCCTCTCAAAAGGAGACAAGGCAATTGTAGTAAGGGGCGGAAAGTTTGGGGAAAGATGGGGAAATATATGTCAGGTCTATGGAGTTGAGCCTGTTTTTATTGATGTGGAATGGGGAAGGTCAGTAGATCCCAAACTTATTTTTGACCTTCTTGAAAAATCCCCTGATATAAAAGCAGTCTGCATTCAGGCGAGTGAAACATCAACAGGTGTTGCTCATGATGTCAGAAAAATCGGAGAGTTTGTCAAGAAGCTGAACAATACAATAACCATTGTGGATGCAATCACTGCACTTGGCGTTTTTGATATAAAAACAGATGAATGGGGTCTTGATGTGGTTATATCAGGCTCACAAAAGGCTTTTATGCTTCCTCCGGGACTTGCCTTTGTAAGTATGAGTGAAAAGGCGTTGAAGTTTGCAGAAAAATCAAATCTCCCAAAGTTCTACTTTGATTTTAAAAAAGAGAAGAAAAATCAGGAAAAAAACCAGACTGCTTACACTCCTGCAGTTTCTCTGATTATAGGATTGGATAAAGTTTTAAAGGACATACAGAAAGAGAGGCTTGAAAAAGTTTTTGAGCGCCACCATAGGCTTGCAGAAGCTACAAGAAGTGCGATGAAGGCATTGGGTCTTGAGCTGCTGGCAAAGGATATTCCAAGCAATGCCTGCACAGCTGTAATGGCACCTCAGGGAGTTGACGGGCAGGCTGTTGTCAAAACACTGAGAGAGAAATATAAAATCACAATAGCCGGTGGACAGGACCATTTAAAAGGGAAGATTTTCAGGATTGCCCATCTTGGCTACTTTGACAGGTTTGACATAATAATAGCAGTAGCAGCAGTTGAAATGACGCTTAAAGAACTCGGGGCAAAAATTGAGCTTGGAAGAGGTGTCAAAGCAGCAGAGGAGATATTGGGAGGATAATTCTAAAAGGGCTTATTCTGATTATTCAGAGATAATAAATGACAAATACCAAAATCCAAATATCAAATGAATGTCAAATTTTAAAATTAAAAACTAAATCTTTTTTTATTTGGTATTTGTGCTTTGTCATTTGAACTTTACTTTATGAGGAGTCTATGAAGATTTTAATTAGTGATAAACTGTCAAAAGAAGCGGTTGACATTTTAAGTAGCACTCCGGGGTTAGAGGTAGATATTAAAACTGATCTTAAACCGGAAGAGCTGAAAAACATAATCGGCGGGTATGATGCCCTCGTTGTCAGGAGCAGTACAAAAGCCACAAAAGAGATAATCAATGCCGGGAAAAACCTTAAAATCATAGGCAGGGCAGGAATAGGTGTTGATAATGTAGACGTAGAATCAGCTTCTGTACGTGGAATCATTGTGATGAATACACCCGGAGGAAATGTTATAACAACAGCTGAACATGCCATTTCTATGCTTATGTCTATGACAAGAAAAATTCCGCAGGCTTGCAGTTCAATGAAAGAAGGGAAATGGGAAAAAAGCAGGTTTGTTGGAAATGAGCTTTACAACAAAACCCTCGGAATAATCGGAATGGGAAGAATCGGAAGCCTCGTGGCTCAAAGGGCAAAGGGGATTGAAATGAAGGTCATAGCCTTTGACCCCTTTCTCTCAAAAGAGTCAGCGCAGAAACTGAATATCCCTCTTGTTACTCTTGAGGAATTATTAAAAATATCAGACTTTATTACAATCCACGCCACGGCAACTGAACAGACAAAACACCTTATTAATGAGAAGGCGTTTTCTCAGATGAAAAAAGGCGTCAAGATAGTCAACTGCTCAAGGGGTTCAATAATCGATGAAAAAGCCCTGCTAAAAGCACTGCAGGATGGAAAAATTTCAGGAGCGGCGCTTGATGTTTTTGAAGAAGAACCAACAAAGAATCTTGATCTTGTGAAACACGAGAGTGTAATATGCACACCACATCTTGGAGCCTCGACAGTAGAGGCACAGGCAAACGTGGCAATTGACATTGCCGAGCAGTTAAAAGATTACTTTTTGAACGGAGTTATAAAAAATGCAGTAAATCTCCCGTCTGTTGACCAGACCTTGCTGCCTGAACTCAGAAAATACATGGACTTGGGAGAAAAACTGGGAAGCTTTGTTACACAGCTTTCAGAAGGAAGCCTTGAAGAGGTATCAATAGAATACCGGGGTGAAGTTGTAGAACTTGGAACAAGTTCGCTGACCCTTTCAGTAATCAAGGGGCTATTAACTCCAATTATGAAAGATGTTAATCTGGTAAATGCTCCAATTCTTGCTAAAGAAAGGGGTATCAAGATTTCTGAAACCACAAGCCACGATATTGAAAACTTTGCAAGTCTTATTCAGGTGAGATTAAAGACAGACAGAAAAACTAATCTTGTCGCAGGAACCATTTTCCACAAAACATCGCCTCGAATAGTCCGTATTGATGAATATGACCTTGAAGCCCCTCCAAGCAGATTTATGCTCGTATTTTCCAACAAGGATGCCCCTGGGGTAATCGGGAGAATCGGGACTCTCCTTGGAGAGAACAAAATAAACATTGCAGGAATGATTCTTGGAAGAGCAGAGCCTCAGGGAATGGCTGTTTCAATTGTTAATGTGGACAGTGAAATCTCAAAAGAAATTCTGGACCGAATAGAAAATCTGCCAAATATCATAGATGCAAAACTTGTTAGATTGTAGATGTTATGTAGTTCGCTCTGTCATTGCGAGGAGCAACCTGTCTGCAGCAGGCAGGAGCGACGAAGCAATCTCACCAAAAAGGTTGAAAATTAATAGCTCTCATCTAAAAGCTAAAGATTGAGATTGCTTCGCTGCGCTCGCAATGACAATTACAGTTTAAAAAATCTTTTTTAAGGAAACAATTATGGCAAACACTTTAGTCGTTGGCGCTCAGTGGGGAGATGAAGGAAAAGGTAAAATAGTAGATATATTAACAGAAAATTCAGATATAATATGCCGTTATCAGGGAGGCCCAAATGCTGGTCATACTGTTGTCCTAAAGGACAAAAAGTTTATCTTCCATCTTATACCCTCGGGAATCCTGCACTCCAATAAACTCTGTATAATAGGTAACGGCGTTGTTATTGACCCTCAGGCAATGGTTTTAGAAATGGAAGACCTCAAAAAAGGTGGTGTCAAAATAGGAAAGAATCTCAAAGTAAGCAAGAACGCCCATCTGATTATGCCCTATCATAAGGTTCTGGACAAAGAAAGAGAAACCAAATTAGGCAAAGGCAAGATAGGAACTACTATGAGAGGAGTTGGTCCTGCTTATATAGATAAAATAGGACGGGTGGGAATACGTATTTGCGATTTGATGAACGAAAAGATTTTCAGAGAAAAAATCGAGGAAAATCTTTTAGAAAAAAATTTTTTAATTAAGAATTATTTTAAAGCCAAACCATTATCTGCATCACAAATATTTGATGAATATATGGGTTACAGGAGAATAATTAAACCATTCTTTGCTGATATTGGAGAAATCTTAAAAAAAGCAATCATATCAAAAAAGAAACTTCTTTTTGAAGGAGCTCAGGGCTCAATGTTAGACGTTGACCATGGAACATATCCCTTTGTAACCTCGTCAAACACAACTGTTGGCGGAGTCCTGACAGGTCTTGGGATTCCCTTAAAACAAATAAATGATATTATAGGAATAAGCAAGGCTTACACTACCCGTGTCGGCTCAGGAGTTTTTCCTACAGAGGTTTTTGGAGAAGATGGAGAGATGCTGAGTTCAAGAGGGGCTGAATTTGGAGCTACAACAGGCAGGAGAAGAAGATGTGGATGGCTTGATTTAATGGTTTTGAAATACACAATATGGATAAATGGTATTAATATGCTTGCAA
>MGDH01000027.1:0-768 GCA_001790855.1 Candidatus Schekmanbacteria bacterium RIFCSPLOWO2_02_FULL_38_14
AAGATTGCAAACTGCCGGACAGTGCTCCAGCGCGTATTGAGAGACCATTCTGAGAAGATAGATATTGATGCACTTTCACAGGCTTCTCAGAAACTTTCAAATTCAATGAGAAGGCTGCAGATGGAAAGTTCTCTTGATATTTTGCGCGGAATAGAGGGAGAATCTGCAAGTATTTATTTTAGTGTCTTTAATCATTTGATAACCTCACAGAAGGACGATTTCTTTTTTCACGAGCGAAACCGCAGACCGCCTTTGGATAATGTAAACTGTTTACTTTCATTCCTATATACTATTTTGATGCATGATGTACGTTCAGCCCTTGAATCTGTAGGGCTGGACCCTGCAGTTGGTTTTCTGCACAGGGATAGACCCGGGCGTTACGGTCTTGCGCTTGACCTTATGGAGGAATTCAGGCCATTTCTTGCTGACCGGTTGACTCTCTCATTAATTAATCTCTGTCAGGTGCAGGGAAAGGGATTTCAGAAAAAAGAATCAGGCGCAGTATGGATGGATGATGACACGAGAAAAACAGTTCTTGTTGCCTATCAGAAGCGAAAACAGGATGAGATATTGCACCCGTTTCTGAATGAGAAAGTAACAATAGGTTTGTTGTTTCACACTCAGGCGTTACTGATGGCGCGTTATTTGCGCGGAGATATTGACAATTATCCACCGTTTATCTGGAAGTGAGAAGAAGAAAACTTTAACCACAGAGGTCACAGAGGCACAGAGAATAATTATTTATTCCCCCTTTGTAAAAGGGGGATG
>MGDH01000027.1:777-912 GCA_001790855.1 Candidatus Schekmanbacteria bacterium RIFCSPLOWO2_02_FULL_38_14
TTTGTGATGATTGAAAAATCTCCCCTTGCCCCTCTTTTGACAAAGAGGGGTGGAAAGATGAAGGAATTAATCCTATGTTCGTATTAATTAGCTATGACGTTGCTACTGATGAGGGAAAAGGTAAGCGACGCCTGC
>MGDH01000027.1:948-19776 GCA_001790855.1 Candidatus Schekmanbacteria bacterium RIFCSPLOWO2_02_FULL_38_14
GAGTTCAGTATTCTGTTTTTGAATGTATTGTTGACCCTGCTCAATGGACAATGCTTAAACACAGGTTGATTTCAGAAATTGACCCTGAGAAAGACAGTCTCAGATTTTATTATCTTGGTTCAAACTGGCAGCGTCGAGTGGAACATATCGGGGCAAAGGTTTCTATTGACCAGCAGGGTCCATTGATTGTCTGACATATTATTGCGAACCTTAAAGACACATTGCTTCCCCATAAGGTTCGCAAAGATAGGAACATATTGTAATTCAATGAAAATTTTAAATTGTACTTTGATGACAAAATATTTTCTGAATTATTTATCCGTGGTTCTCAAAAAGAAGTCAGCAAGCAGTTGATTTGATAATAATTTTATGATGCACAGTCGCGCCCCGCGTGGGCGCGTGGATTGAAACTCAATAAGTTTTTATGTTTGACAAGGGTATTTTACTCTGTTAAAAAATCAAGCATATAGCCGCACAATATCACGAAGGTTATCTATCCCTGCCCACGCAAACAGTTACCGACAGGAAGGAAGCCTGCGGCTACCAGATGAGAGCTGTCAGCTTTATAGGAAAACCATGAAAGACAAAACCTTTTACGAATGTCAGAGTTGCGGTTATCAGTCATCAAAGTGGCTTGGGAAATGCCCTGACTGCAAAAGCTGGAATTCCTTTGTTGTACAAAAGGAAACTAATTTCCAGACCGTTCTTCCAAAATCCTTTTCAAGTTATGAGCCTGTTCCTCCCTCATCGCTTTCAGGCATTGAGGTCTTTCAGGAACGGAGGATAAAATCAGAAATTGAAGAACTTGACCAGGTCCTGGGAGGAGGGATAGTAGAAGGCTCTACAATCTTAATTGGAGGAACCCCCGGCATTGGCAAATCCACGCTTCTCCTTCAGATAATGGGCAAAGTCTGCAGCAAAGGCATTACAGGGCTCTACATATCAGGAGAAGAATCCATAACCCAGCTTAAAATGAGGGCATCAAGGCTGCACCTTACTTCCTCAAACCTTTACCTTGTTGCTGAAACCTGCTATGAATATTTTCTTGAGCATATAGAAAAAATAAATCCAAGGGTCATTGTGGTTGACTCAATTCAAACTGTGTTCACAACACAGATTCCAGGAGCACCCGGTTCCCTGTCTCAGGTAAGGGAAATAGCAGGATTCCTGATGATGCTTGCAAAAAAGAAAAATCTCCCGGTTTTCATCTCAGGCCATGTTACAAAAGAAGGAAGCATTGCAGGCCCAAAAACCCTTGAGCACATAGTAGATACTGTTCTCTATTTTGAAGGAGACGAAGGGAACTATTACAGAATTTTAAGGACAGTCAAAAACAGATACGGCTCAACAAACGAAATAGGAATTTTTGAAATGAAGGATGACGGGCTTTATGAGGTTAAAAACCCTTCAAAGATATTCCTCTCTGATTGCTCGGGAAAAGCCTCAGGTTCTGCGATTGTCTGCTCAATAGAAGGAACAAGACCTATGCTTGTTGAATTACAGGCTCTTGTAACAAGGTCGAGCTTTGCTGTCCCCCAGAGGGTGATAAAGGGAATTGACAGCAAGAGGACTTCGCTTCTAATAGCAGTTCTTGAAAAAAAGCTTGGATTAAGGCTTGCAAGCCAGGATATATTCATAAATGTTGTTGGAGGAGTTGAGATAGACGAGCCTGCGTCTGATCTTGGAACAGTAGTGGCAATCGCTTCAAGCCTGAAGGATAAGCCGCTAAACCCCTATACTGTTTTTACAGGGGAAATCGGGCTTGCAGGAGAGATAAGGTCTGTCAGCAGAATTGAGCTCAGGATAAATGAAGTTGAGAAACTTGGATATAAAAAAATGGTTCTGCCTGAAGCTAATTTGAAAAATATATCATTCAATGGTAAGCTTGACCTGATAGGTGTTAATTCTATAAAGGATGCGATTGAGATGACAATTTAAGAAGAGTTTGAGAGTTGAGTCAGGAGTTCGGAGTAATGAGTAAAATCAAATCCCCCCATTATCCCCCCCTTTTCCCTGCCTGACGGCAGACAGGTAAAGGGGGGTTGGGGGGATTTTAACGGAGATAATTTAATGAAAATGAAGCGCTTCACCAAGGGCATTATATTTTTATCAATGCTTCTGTTTTCCGGTTGCATCAGCCTGAAAGAGCTTAAGGATATAAAAACAGGCAGCATAGAGATTTATGACAATAAAGTTGATTTAAAAAAGAACTGGAAATCAAATATCGGAGGTACAAACGAATTCTACCTGATCCAGCCCTCTCCCGTTCTTGATGATGTTAACTACGACGGCATTTTAGAGGTAATTGCAGGAAATTCCAAGGGGTTTGTCTTCTGCATGAACGGAGAGGACGGAAATCCTATCTGGAGTTTTAAGGCGAGTGATGCAATTTCTTCCACTCCGACTGTAGGCGATGCAATGGGAGTTGGAGGAAAAGAAATTTTGATTGGCTCCCTTGATGAAAACCTTTACTGCCTTCTTGGAGAGAAAAGAAAACTTGTCTGGACATACCAGGCTGACGGAACAATAATTTCAAAACCTGTCCTTTTAAAAGGAGTGAGGGAAAATGATATAAGTGTAATATTTGCCGCAAGGGATAATCTCTATTGCGTTTCAGGCAAAGACGGAGAACTTGTATGGAAATTCAAAACAGAGAACAATATAACCTCAACCCCAATGACTTACGACATTGATGACGACGGGGTACTTGAGATTCTTGTTGGCTCTGAAGACCATTATATGTACTGTATCAGAGGTGAAGACGGGAAGCTTCTCTGGAAATTCAAGACCGGAGATGAAATTTCAACAACTCCTCAGGTTGCAGACCTTGCCCAAGACGGCGAAGGGAAAGTGGTTTTCGGGTCTTTTGACAACAAGGTATATTGCCTTGACGGAGTCAAGGGAGAAGTTATCTGGACATTTGAGACAGGAGACAACATCTCAGCCTCTCCTGCAATAGGAGACATTCATCCAAGCGAAGGATTGGAAGTGCTGGTAGGTTCATGGGACAACAACCTTTATTGTCTCTCAGGAATTGATGGAAAGTTGCTTTGGAAATACTCCTCAGGCAACTGGATAATTTCAAGCCCTGTCATAACAAATCTTTATTCAAAAGATAAAAAGGAGATAATTTTTGGAAGCCGGGACAATCACCTCTACTGCCTTGAGGGTGATTCAGGCAAACTCGTATGGACCTTTGATGCAAAGGACGAAATCTGGACAACTCCGGCAATCGGAGACATAGAAAACAATGGCTCTCCTGAAATTGTAGTTTTATCAAGAGGAAATAAAATGTTTTGCCTGACATCATCTCTCAGGAAAAAAGGATAAAGAAAGATAAATGGGAAAATCTTTTTATATAACCACGCCAATATATTACGTAAATGACGTGCCCCACATTGGACACGCATACACATCTGTAGCCTGCGATGTCGTTGCAAGGGCAAAAAGGCTTCAGGGGTATAATGTTGTATTTGCAACAGGAACAGACGAGCACGGGCAGAAGGTGGAAAAAGCTGCTACTGCATCAAACGAAACTCCAATCAGCCTCGCAAACAGGGTTGTTGAAAGATTTAAAAGCTTGTGGATAAAACTTGATATTTCCTATGACGATTTCATCAGAACTACTGAACCAAGGCACTCAAAGGCTGTTGCAGAGATTTTTAAAACCGTTTATCAGAAGGGAGATATTTATCTTGGCGAATACGAGGACTGGTACTGCACGCCCTGCGAAACCTTTCTCACAGAAACACAGCTTAATCAGGGGAACTGTCCTGACTGCGGAAGAAAGCCTGACAGGCTGAAGGAAGAGAGCTACTTTTTCAGAATGTCAAAATATCAGGATTCTCTTCTTGAATACTACAGAAAAAATCCTGACTTCATAAAGCCCCGTTCAAGAATGAATGAAATCGTCTCTTTTGTACAGGGAGGACTTAAGGATTTAAGCATCAGCAGAACATCTTTCAAATGGGGAATTCCTGTGCCGTTAAATGAAAAACACGTAATCTATGTCTGGTTTGACGCTCTTGCGAACTACCTTACAATAGCGGGCTATCCCGATAACAATGAGAAATTTCAAAATACATGGCCTGCTGATGTTCACGTGATAGGAAAAGATATTTTGAGGTTCCACGCTGTGTACTGGCCTGCCTTTCTGATGTCAGCAGGAATTGACCTTCCAAAAAAAGTTTTTGCCCACGGCTGGTGGACAGTTGAGGGAACAAAAATGTCCAAATCCCTTATGAATGTTGTTGAACCGAACCGTTTGATTGATGAATTCGGGGCTGACCCGCTAAGATATTTTCTCCTGAGAGAGGTTCCTTTCGGGCTTGACGGAAATTTTTCAATGGAGGCTTTTGTCCAGCGCTACAATGCAGACCTTGCAAATGATTTGGGAAATCTCTTTTCAAGGGCATTGACAATTCTCCAAAAGTACCATAACGGCGAAGTCCCGGAAATGCCTGCTGCAGGAAGATTGGTCGAAGAAGAAAAGGAAACGGAAAACTTGAAAGGAAAGGCTTTGCAAACTTTAGAAGATGCAACAAAACATATTTCAGAGCTTGCATTTAACCGGGCATTGATTTCCATATGGGATTTAATCAATGCTGCAAATAAATATATTGATTCCTCTGCGCCTTGGGCTTTGGCGAAAAAAGGAGAAAATGAAAAGCTTGCATTTGTCTCAAACACCATTGCAAGGCTTTTAAAAGCCATAACAATTCTCATTTCCCCGTTCATGCCTTCAACTGCTGAAAAAATGTGGCATCAGATGGGGTTTGACAGTAGCTTGCAGAAAATCTCAGTAATTGATGAAAAATTTTTCTGGAATATTAAACACGGATTAAAAACAATTTCTCCATCACCTCTTTTCCCCAGAATGGAAAAGAAGAACAAGAAAGAAGAAGCAGAAAAGATGATAGAACAGAAAGGAACTACACCTGAATCAGATTTAATCACAATAGAAGATTTCCAAAAAGTTAATCTCAGAGTTGGAAAAATAATCTCGGCAGAAAGAGTCCCAAAAGCTGAAAAGCTTTTAAAGATTGAAATAGATTTAGGCGCTGAAAAAAGGACAATTCTCGCAGGGATTGCAAAAAGCTATGCCCCTGAAAAACTCATTGGCAAATCAGCTGTAATTGTTGCCAATCTGAAGCCTGCAAAACTCTTTGGTATAGAATCACAGGGAATGCTTCTTGCTGCTTCAAAGGGAGATGAGCTGAGGATTGTTACCTTTGAAGATGATGCTGACATTGGAGCAAAGGTAAAATGATAATTGACTCCCACGCCCACCTTGAGATGCCGCAATTCAGGGAGGATTTAAGAGAAGTACTGGACAGGGCGTCAGAAGCAGGAGTAAGTTTTATCATAACCACAGGCTCAACCCTTCAGTCATGCTATGATGCAGTAAGCTTGTGTAATGATGAAAGGGTTTATGCAGCAGTTGGAATCCATCCCCACGACACCTCAACCATTAATCAGAACACATACAGAGAAATAGAGTCCCTGTGCAGGAACAGAAAAGTTGTGGCAATTGGGGAAATCGGGCTTGATTTTACAAAAAAATATTCTCCGGCTGATATCCAGAAAAAAGAGTTCATAAACCAGCTAAGGCTTGCAAAGAGATTAAATCTTCCTGTTATTGTGCACGACAGGGAAGCCCACGACGATATTCGCAGAATATTGGAAGATGAGACTTCAGGGCTCAATGGTGTCATTCACTGTTTTTCAGGAAATCTGGAATTTGCAAAAGAGGTTTTGAATTTTGGTTTCTACATAGGGATTGGAGGGACAATAACATATCCGAATGCAAAAGCCCTGAGAGAAGTTGCCAAAATTATTCCTGTTGAAAAAATTCTTGTTGAAACAGATTGTCCATATCTTGCGCCCCAGCTTTACAGAGGGAAAAGGAACGAGCCGTCATTCCTTCCGTTAGTTGTTAAGGAAATAGCCAGAATAAAAGGGCTCTCATTTGGAGATGTTGCAAGGATAACCTCCCTTAATGCAAACACAATTTTTAACCTGATAGAATCTCCTCCAAAACCTGAAATTGCTTACAGAATAAGAAATTCACTCTACCTGAATGTAACATCAAGATGCACAAATGAATGTATTTTCTGTGAAAGAAATAATTATCCGATAGTCAAGGGACATTACTTAAAGCTGAACACTGAGCCCTCGGAAGAGGAATTAATCTCCTCAATTGGCAACCCGGTAAAATATGATGAAATAGTTTTCTGCGGTTATGGCGAGCCTCTTCTTAAGCTTGAAACAGTAAAAAATGTCTCGAAATGGATAAAAGAAAAAGGCGGGAAAGTAAGGATTAATACAAACGGACAGGGAAACCTCATCCACAAAAGAAATATAATACCGGAGCTCAAAGGCTTGGTAGATTCAATCTCAGTAAGCCTTAATGCCGAAACAGGCGAAAAATACCACACACTCTGCCATTCAATGTTTGGACCGAAAGCCTATGAAGAAATCATAAAGTTTGTCAGAGAATGCAAAAACCATATCCCTTCAGTAACCGTGAGCATTGTTGGGATGAGAGATGTGAATGTTGATGAATGCAAAAAAATTGCTGATGAACTGGGTGTTGGTTTTCGTGTGAGAGAATATAACGAAGTAGGATAGTTTGGAGACAAAAACTATATTTTATCCTCATCCACAATCTTAACTTCACAGGGAGACTGTTTTATCAGTTCGTCAACTGCAGAACCAAAAAACATTCTTGAAATGTTTGACCTGTGGCTTCTTGTAAGAATAACAAGACTTACTCCAAGCTTATTAATCATTTTTAATACTTCTTCTGCAAAATCTCCTTCCTCAATATAGATAGAACAATGGACATTTTTTCCCTTTGCCTTCTTCTCTACCTCCTCAAGTTTTTCATAACCCCTCTGCCTGTATTCTCTCATAAGCGCCTTTGAAAGTTCCTCAGATGGCTTCTCTCCGATTAAATCCATCTCATGCAGCCTCTGAAAAACCGTCCCAGGCATGTTTGAATCAATTATAAAGAGGGCAACAAGTTCTGCATTCTCTTTTTTTGCAGTCTGCAAGGCATATTCAATTTCCTTTGGCGACTGCCTCATTGTTGATAAAACAAGCATTATTCGTTTCACTTCTATTTCTCCTGATATAATCTTTACTTGATTACAGAGATTATTCAAAAAGATTCCGGCAATTAATTGAAATAATCCATAAAAAATATTTTAAATCACTTAAACTTAACCATTAATCTTCTTACCTGACAACTTTTATTTCCAAAGTTTACCAACAGACCAACGCTCGGCAATAGGGTCCCTATCCTAAATCTCTGTAATCTTCTTCTTAATCTCTGGAATCATAATATGTTATATGTTCATCCCAAGCATAGGCCAGTAAAATTTTACCATCAATAAAAATACCAGAAGCGACACAATTCCTAAAACAGCCCCCGGCACAAGTAAATCTTTCAATTTTATATATCCTGATGAATAAGCAATCGCATTTGCCGGAGTTCCCATTGGTAGACAAAAATCTAATCCTGAAGGTACAGCAATTATAAGGGTAATAATTTTTGGGTCAATGTTATAGCTCTTTGCAATGCTAATTCCAACCGGCATCAGTATTGCAACAACGGCCGAGTTACTCACTCCTTCAGTAAGAAGTAAAGAAAGAGATGATAAAATTATTATTACAAAAAATGGAGATGTTACAAAGCTGCTTATTGTTACAGAAGCAGCCCACTGCGCAGCGCCGCTTTTTTCAATGCCAAATCCAAGAGCTATGGCGCCCCCGTACATAAGTATGATTCCCCAATTAACATATTGCTCAACATGTTTCCACTTAACAAGTTTAAAAACAAAGGTCAGGACAACTGCTGCAATAGCAATATTTGCAAGCCCTATCTTCTCTCCGAAAAATATCCAGCAAAAGATCGTAATAACCATCAGTATTGCTATGCCTTTTTCATTTTTTGAGAGATTTCCGAGCTCTTTATTTTTATGTTCAAGAACTTCTCTTGCATTTTTAATGTCATCAATCTCAGGTTTAAAAAATTTCAACAACAGAAAAAATGCTATGCAAAGCATTACCATGACTGTTGGAACCACAGCAATCATCCATTCAAAAAATCCTATTGACTTACCTGTTGTTTCCTTTAATATTCCGACAGCTAAAGGATTCCTTGCACCTCCTAAAAATGTTGCCACTCCGCCTATTATAACACCCCAGGTAGGAGCCAAAAAAATCGCCTTGCCATAGTTACTGTCATTAGTGGAAAGCTTAAGACTTTTTGCTATTTCTAAAGTAATTGGAAACATCATTGCCGCAACTGCGTGCTCTGACATCAGGAATGAAAGAAAAGCCGGAAAAAGGAACATTGCAAGAAGAAGACTCTTTGGAGTCTTATCAAAGCGGCTTAAAACAGCAAGGGCTAAACGTGTTGAAAGCCCTGAAGCCATCATTGCTGCCGCAAGGATAAATGCTCCAAGTATAAAAAAAACCGCTTCATTTCCAAAAAGTGAATATGCCTTTTTGCTATCCATTATTCCCATAAGAGGTAAAAGTATGATAGCAAGTAGGCTTGTTATCTGAAGTGGAATCAGGCTTGTAACCCATAGTATAAGGCAGACTGAAAAAACTGCTATTGCCCTCTGACCTTCCTCTGTTAAACCATCAGGGGTTGGCATTTTAATGATAAACAAAAAGAGGATAATAACAAAGGCAAAAACCGCAGGTCTGTATATTTTGGATAGAAGTATTGCCCAAAATGGCCTTGTATCAACCGGTTGACTCATGAATCAAATCCTTAAATAAATTTTCTATCGACACTCCATTAAGACTACATTAGCACTCTTATAAGAGTGTTTATCATTAAAACCGAAAAATTGTCAAGGATTTTTTAACGCCCGATTAACTTTAAAAACTCCTCCTCAGAAATTATCCTAACTCCCAACTCTTCTGCCTTTTTTACTTTTGACCCAGGCTCTTCACCCGCAACCACACAATCTGTATTCCTGCTCACAGAAGAAGAAGCCTTTCCGCCAAGCTCTTCAACTTTTCTTTCTGCTTCATCTCTTTTTATGCTATTAAGCGTGCCGGTAAAAACAAAATTTTTCCCTGATACTCCCTCTCTCACCCCCGCCCTCTTCGTAACTTCTTCTATCCTAACACCTTTGTCTAAAATCTTCCTTATTACTTCAAGGTTCCCTTTCTGCTGAAAAAAGTTTATCACACTTGCTGCAACCTCTGGACCTATCCCTTCAATCTTCAGGAGTTCTTCTTCAGTAGTATTCTTCAGTTCATCAATATTTTTAAAATTCCTTGCCAAAAGTTTTGAGACAAACTCCCCGACAAGCCTTATCCCCATGGCATAGAGGAATCTCTCAAAACTAATTCCTTTGCTCCTCTCTATGGCATCAACTATATTCTGAGCAGACTTTTCTGCCATCCTCTCAAGCCCTGCAAGCTCCTCTTTTCTTAATGAGTAAATATCAGCAATATTCTTAACAAGCCCTTTTTCAACAAGCTGGTCAACAAGTTTTTCTCCAAGCCCTTCAATATCCATTGCACCCCTTGATGCAAAATGCCTGATTAATTCCTTAATCTGTGCAGAGCAGGATATTCCTGTGCATCGGTGAACTGCTCCGTCCTTTACAACTGTTGAACTGCACACAGGACATTTATCTGGCATTTTAAATTTTTTCTCCCTGCCGTTCCTTTTTTCAACAAGAGGTTTCAGAACTTCTGGAATCACATCTCCTGCCCTCTGGATAATTACAGTATCACCCTCTCTCACATCCTTTCTCTCTATCTCATCCATATTGTGCAGTGTTGCCCTGCTTACCTCAACCCCGCCAACCCTTACAGGTTTTAAAATTGCAACAGGGGTCAATGCCCCGGTTCTTCCAACCTGAACCCTGATTTCCTCAATCTGTGTTGCAGCCTGCTGTGGTTCATACTTGAATGCCAGTGCCCATCTTGGACTTCTTGTTCTGACTCCTAACCGCTCCTGAAACTCAAGGCTGTCAACTTTGATTACTATGCCATCAATCTCATAACCAAGCTTTTCCCTCTTTTCTTTTATTCTCTCATAAAACCTGAATACCTCATCAATTGGCTTGCATCTTTTAACTTCAGGATTAATCCTGAATCCCCATTTCTTAAGAGTCTCAAGAATTTCCCATTGTGTCTTGAAATCAACTCCCCTCTTTTCTCCCACTCCATAAAAAAATACATTCAGGTTTCTTTCTGCTATTATTTTTGAATCAAGCTGCCTTGCTGAACCAGCAGCAGCATTTCGGGGATTTGCAAAAAGAGGTTCTCTTTTTTTCTCCCTCAGCTTATTAAGATTTGAAAATTCCTTAAGCGACATATAAACCTCTCCACGTATTTCAATCCTCTGGGGAAAACTCCTGTCTGATTTCATCATCTTTAAAGGTATTGCTTTTACTGTTTTAAGGTTTGCTGTAATATCTTCACCTGTAGTCCCATCCCCTCTTGTTGCTCCACATATAAAAGTTCCGTTTTCATACACTAAGTTTACTGCAAGCCCATCAATCTTTGGTTCAGCTATATAGGAAATATCATCTGAGGTTTTGAGCAATCTTTTTATTCTTTCATCAAAATCAAGAACATCTTTTTCCTCAAAAGCATCTTCAAGACTTAACATCTGTGATGAGTGGGTAAATTTTGGAAATTCTTCAAGCGGCAAAGCGCCAACTCTCTGTGTCGGAGAATCAGGAGTTACCAGTTCTGGATACCTTTCCTCAAGTTTTTTCAGCTCTCTGAAGAGTGCGTCATACTCAGCATCAGAAACCTCAGGGTCATCAAGAACATAGTAACGGTAGTTGTGGTAATTTATTTCTTCCCTAAGCTTTTCAATTTTTTCTTTTATGTTTTTTATAGCCATTAATAAAATTACTTATAATTTTTTTAGTTTGTAAATAATCTATCAGAAAATGAGCTGACCAATAATTCCATTTCTGTCATTGCGAGCGACCATCGGGAGCGCGGCAATCTCATTACAGAGCTGACAGTTAAAAGATGAGATTGCTTCGTTGCTAACGCTCCTCGCAATGACAGAAAAAAAATATCGCATAAAATATTCTATTTCATTTCTGCTATTTTCACAGCAATCTTCCTGTGCTCTTCACTTCCTAAAACCTTCAACAATTCCTTACTGTCAGGTTTTTCAATTTTTTCTGCATATTTTCTTTTGAGAACAGAAATTCTCCTGTTTGATTTTTCTATTAACTTTTTTGAAATTTCTCCGTTCTCAACCCCTTTCAAAATAGCCTCAAAAGCCTTTATCTGTTTTTCATAGGAACGGCATATCAGAAGCATATCAATACCTGCTTTTATTGAACGCACTGAAGCATCTTCAATGGTAAAATTGTTTTCAACAGCCTTCATTTCAAGGTCATCAGAAAAAACCACTCCTTTAAAACCTGATTCTTTTCTGAGAATTCCATTAATTATTTTCTCTGAAAAAGTAGCAGGTATCTTTTCAGAATCTATTTCAGGAAAATAGATATGTGCTGTCATTATTGATTCCACTCCTTCTTTTATTGCAGCATTAAAAGGAGCAAGCTCCAGCCTTTTTAGTCTCTCAATGTCATGAATAAGCGCAGGCAATTCAAGATGTGAATCAACGCTTGCATCTCCGTGTCCGGGAAAATGCTTGCCGCACGCTGCAACCCCGTTTTCCTGAAGCCCTTTTATTACTGAGCAGCCAAGGAGCGAGACTAATCCTGCATCACTGCCAAAAGCCCTGTCTCCGATTACAGGATTTTCAGTATTTGTATCAACATCAAGAACCGGAGCAAAATCAATATTAAAACCTAATGCTTTAATCTCTATTGCCTGAATCATTCCCTGCTTATATGCAAGTTCTTCTGACCTGCTCCTGCCAAGAATTCTTGCCGGCGGAAAGACAGTAAAAGGCTCTTTTATCCTTGCAACTCTTCCGCCCTCCTGGTCAACTCCAATAAGTAACGGAACACCATCAGTTTTATTACAGGCAATTTCCTGAATCTCATAAATCAAGTCTGCAAGCTGGAATACATCTTCAATGTTTCTTGTGAAAAAGATAACACCGCCAATATGGTAATCTTCTATCAGTTTCCTGAGCTCAGGTGTAACCGTAGTCCCCTGAAAGCCTGCAAAAAGCATCTGTCCGATTTTTTTCTGTAAGTTCATAGATTCTTCCAAAGGGTTCAATGGTTCTATGGGTCAAGAATTCAAAAGATAAAAACAAAAGGTCAAAATTTAAAACTTTTAATTTTGATCTTTTCGCTTTGAACCTTATACTATCTTGAACCCTCCAACCCTTGAATCCTCGAATCCTTAAACCCTACACCTTCTCCTTCGGGTCCAGCGCATCCCTCAGCCCATCTCCTAAAAAATTAAATCCCATTACCACAAGCATTATTGCCAGCCCCGGAAAAGCAGTCATATGGGTTGCGGTTAAAATATAACGGCGGCCATCATTTAACATGCTTCCCCAGCTTGGTGTTGGAGCCTGAGTGCCAAGCCCCAAGAAACTTAACGAAGCCTCGCCAACAATTGCGCCTGCAATGCCAAGGGTTGTCTGTATTAAAACAGGAGACATAATGTTGGGAATAATGTGCAGGCCTAAAATTCTGAAAGCCGGCGCGCCAAGAGCCTTTGCCACCAGCACATACTCATTTTCTTTTGCTGATAAAATCTGCCCCCTTACAAGCCTTGCATATGTAACCCATCCAACAAGGCATAGGGCTATTATGACATTATTCAGGCTTGGACCTAAAATTGAAACAACAGCGACAGCAAGAAGAATGCCGGGAAAAGCAAGGAGGATATCTATTATTCTCATTATAACTTCATCTACCCTGCCTCCAAAATATCCTGCAATTGAACCCATGAAGATTCCAACAATTGATGAAACAAATACCGTAATAATCCCGACTTTCAGAGAAACCCTTGCTCCATAGATGATTCTGCTGAAGATATCTCTCCCGAGGTCATCAGACCCCATAATATGGTTTTTGTCCGGCGGAACAAGCCTGCTTTCAAGGTCAAGAGTATAAATACTGCAGGGGGCAAGATAGGACGCAAAAACAGCTGCGAACAAAAAACCTGAAACAATTATAAGCCCCGCAACTGCAAGCCTGTTTTTAAAAAATTTATTGTATACAGCTCTATTCATAACGAATTCTTGGGTCAAGAAAACCGTAAATTAAATCTGTTGCCAGATTCACAATAACATAGCACATTGCAATCACAAATATACATCCCTGAACCATCGGGTAATCGCGTCTGTTAATTGCTTCAATAGTCAGGCTTCCTATCCCGGGCCAGGAAAAAATAGTTTCAGTTATTATTGCCCCTGAGAGAAGGGCGCCAAGCTGAAGCCCGACTATTGTTACAACAGGCATAAGGGCATTTTTCAGGGCGTGCTTTATCACCACACTGCTTTCACTTAACCCCTTTGCGCGGGCAGTTGTTATGTAGTTTTCTTTTATAACTTCAAGCAGCGATGCTCTTACCATTCTTGTTACTGTGGCAGCCATACCCATTCCGAGTGTAATAGATGGAAGAATGAGATTCTCTATGCCCCCTCTTCCCGAGACAGGAAGGATTCCAATCTTGATTGAAAATAGTATTATAAGCATTGGCCCAAGCCAGAAATTTGGAACTGAAATTCCTAAAAATGCAAAAAATCTTGAGCAGTTATCAATTATTGTATCTTTTTTTAAGGCAGAAACTATTCCAAGAGGAAGAGAGATTAAAAGAGAGATTATTACCCCTCCCATTGCCAGCTCAAAAGTTGCAGGAAACCTCTCGCCTATTGCCTGTACAACAGGTTTGTCTGTATGGATTGACCTTCCAAGGTCTCCCCTGAATAGATTTAAGAGAAAGTCCAGATACTGGATGTAAACCGGTTTATCAAGACCCAGTTTCCCCCGCAAACTCTCTATGTCTGCTTTAATGGCTAAGTCCCCAAGCATCAGGACAACAGGGTCACCCGGTATGAGATGGATAATTAAAAAGACAAGGGTGCTGACGCCAAGGACAACAGGAATGAGAAGGTATAGTCTGCGAATCAGATAATTTAGCATTGTTTAAAATAAAAATATTGTTTATAATACTACTATCTGAAACCACCTGTCAACAAAGCTGAGAAGCATGGTCAACGGTTTACAATTATTTATCAGCCAGTTGAAATCCATATATTGAAATTAAACAGTATGGAAGGAAAAATCTATGGAAAATTTTAAACAATTCAGGCACGGAAACTGCTTCTCATATTTAATAGTTTCCAGACAAGGAAAAGCTATTTTAGTGGATCCACATTTTGGACTTGTTGACACTTATCTTGACTATCTGAAAAAGAATAAGATTTCACTTGCGAATATTATTGACACCCATACTCACGCTGACCACATTTCTGCGGCAGCTATATTAAAAAATAAACTAAATATTCCTGTTCTAATGCATGAAAAATCTATTTCCAATGTTGCAACTAAACGCTTAACAGAGGGATCTCTGATACAGTTTGATGATGTTACTGTTAAAGTTCTTTATACGCCCGGACACACAGACGAAATCGTCAGCCTTCTCTATGAAAACAGACTCATTACCGCAGACACTTTGCTTATAAACAGTATTGGCAGAACTGATTTTCAGAATGGCAATCCCGGATTAGCCTTTGATAGTCTTAAAAAACTTTCCTCTCTTCCGGAAGAAACAGAGATTTACCCGGGCCATGATTACAAAGGAAACTTTAAGTCCTCAATCAAGCTGGAAAAACAGAATAATTTTTTTCTGAATTATAATGACCGTGACAAGTTTATAGCAGATATGCGCGCTATGAATATTCCCAAACCAGCTAATATGGATTATATTGTTAAAGTCAATCAGGACGGTACAGCCGGCTCACTAAAAAAAATAACCGCAGAAGATTTAATCAACAGAACAAAACGCAAAGAAATGATTGCAATACTTGATGTGCGGAGCTCTTCTGAGCTGAGCGAAGTAAAAACAGAAAACGCAATACATATTCCCCTGAATGAACTCCCTTTGCGTATTTCTGAATTAAAAAATATAGATGGTGAGATAATCACACTCTGCAGGACAGGTAACCGCGCAACAATAGCAGCGCAGGCACTATTGCAGGCAGGTTTCAGCAATGTGTCTCTGATAGAAGGCGGAATTATCGCACTTGAGAAATCAGGTTATCCTCTTATTAAAAGCAAACTGAAATGGTCCATTGAACGTCAGGTCCGTTTTCTCGCAGGAACTATTGTTTTAGTTTTCTCCCTTTTAGCCCTGTTTATCAATCAATGGTTTGCCCTCGGAAGTCTTTTTATTGGCGGCGGACTTATCTTTGCCGGCATTACAAACAAATGCGGTATGGCAGCGCTTTTATTGAAACTTCCATATAACAAACTTGACCTTCCTTCACAAACCGAAGGCGGCACCTGCGCAATGGAATAATTTCCTTTTTTCAACCTGCTTTTGCATCTGTTTTCAAGTCTCTAAAACAATCCTTGTCCTGCCTTGGTTATTATTTCAAAAAACAAAAATCCCGATTCTGATTTCTCAAAATCGGGATTTTTTAAAATTTCCCGGCAACGACCTACTCTCCCACCCGCAAAACGAGCAGTACCATGGGCGCTAGAGGGCTTAACTTCCGTGTTCGGGATGGGAACGGGTGTGGCCCCTCTGCTATAATCACCAGGAAAACTACATTAACTGATAACTCATAACTTATTGCTTATAACTAAAAAATGGACTGATAATATTCTCTTAAAAAAAAGGTGGTCAAGCCTCACGACTTATTAGTACTGGTTAGCTAAATCCCTTACAGGACTTACACATCCAGCCTATCAACCCTGTCATCTTCAGGGAGTCTACTGATCTGATGTCACCATCAGAAAGGGATATCTAATCTTGGAGTTGGCTTCCCGCTTAGATGCTTTCAGCGGTTATCCATTCCGAACATAGCTACCCAGCTATGCCACTGGCGTGACAACTGGTGAACCAGAGGTTCGTCCATCCCGGTCCTCTCGTACTAGGGACAGATCTCCTCAAATATCCTGCGCCCATGGCAGATAGGGACCGAACTGTCTCACGACGTTCTGAACCCAGCTCGCGTACCGCTTTAACGGGCGAACAGCCCGACCCTTGGAACCTGCTTCAGCTCCAGGATGCGACGAGCCGACATCGAGGTGCCAAACCGCCTCGTCGATGTGAACTCTTGGAGGCGATAAGCCTGTTATCCCCGGCGTACCTTTTATCCGTTGAGCGACGGCCCTTCCACGCAGAACCGCCGGATCACTAAGCCCTGCTTTCGCACCTGCTCGACTTGTAGGTCTCGCAGTCAAGCTCCCTTATGCCTTTACACTCCACGGCTGGTTTCCAATCAGCCTGAGGGAACCTTCGGGCGCCTCCGTTACATTTTGGGAGGCGACCGCCCCAGTCAAACTACCCACCAGACAATGTCTCCCTCCCTGATTCAAGGGATAGGATTAGAATCCCGGAAAAATAAGGGTGGTATTTCAAGGACGACTCCGCTCCGACTAGCGCCGGAACTTCATAGTCTCCCACCTATCCTACACATAGTGTTCCAAGATTCATTGTCAAGTTGTAGTAAAGGTGCACGGGGTCTTTCCGTCTTGCCACGGGTAACCGGCATTTTCACCGGTACTACAATTTCGCCGAGTCCCTAGTTGAGACAGTGCCCAGATCGTTACGCCATTCGTGCAGGTCGGAACTTACCCGACAAGGAATTTCGCTACCTTAGGACCGTTATAGTTACGGCCGCCGTTTACTGGGGCTTCGGTTAAGAGCTTCCCCCCACTTGCGTGGGGATGACCCCACCCCTTAACCTTCCAGCACCGGGCAGGCGTCAGTCCCTATACATCGTCTTACGACTTAGCAGAGACCTGTGTTTTTGATAAACAGTCGCCTGGGCCATTTCGCTGCGATCTTAAAAGGCTCCATGAGTAAATCACTTCACCCTTCAAGACACTCCTTCTTCCGAAGTTACGGAGTTAATTTGCCGAGTTCCTTAACTAGGGTTCTCTCGAGCGCCTTAGGATATTCTCCTCACCCACCTGTGTCGGTTTATGGTACGGTCACCTGAAAAGCTCGCTAGAGGTTTTTCTTGGCAGCTTGGAGTTTACTACTTACGGCCCTTGCGGGCGCCCCCACCTACCTCAGAGTTAAAGACATCCCGGATTTGCCAAAGACGTCCTCCTACATAGATGAACTTCGTATTCCATCACGAAGCAAGTATATCCTACCGCGTCCCCCCATTGCTCAAACGCTTTTCCGGTGGTACAGGAATATTAACCTGTTCTCCATCGCCTACGCTTTTCAGCCTCGGCTTAGGTACCGACTAACCCTGAGTGGATTAACCTTCCCCAGGAAACCTTAGGTTTTCGGCGTGGCGGTTTCTCACCGCCATTATCGCTACTTATGCCGGCATTATCTCTTCTATATCCCGATATCCGCTTTCGCAAACGAACGTGTGTCTGATATAGAATGCTCCCCTACCAACGCCAGATTGTGAACACAGCTCACAACTAATTTCAAATTGCAAATTTAAAAATACAAATTTTCATTTTACAATTTACAATTTTCATTAGAAAGGTTGCGAACTCTGTTCACAACCTGACGTTCCATAGCTTCGGTAACAAGCTTGAGCCCCGTTGGATTTTCGGCGCAGGCTCACTTGACCAGTGAGCTGTTACGCTTTCTTTAAAGGATGGCTGCTTCTAAGCCAACCTCCTGGCTGTCTAAGCATTCCCACAACCTTTCCCACTTAGCTTGTATTTTGGGACCTTAGCTGATGGTCTGGGCTGTTTCCCTCTCGACTATGAAGCTTATCCCCCACAGTCTGACTCTTATAATAGAAGTTGATGGCATTCGGAGTTTGGTTGGGTTTGGTAACCTGGTAGGGCCCCTAGTCCATCCAGTGCTCTACCGCCATCACTTAATTTATAAGGCTATTCCTAAAAATATTTCGGGGAGTACCAGCTATTTCCAAGTTTGATTGGCCTTTCACCCCTACCCACAGCTCATCCAGACACTTTTTAAGGTGCAAAGGTTCGGGCCTCCACCCCGTTTTATCGAGGTTTCACCCTGGCCATGGGTAGCTCACTTGGTTTCGGGTCTATTCCATGTTACTTAGATCGCCCATTTAAGACTCGCTTTCGCTTCGGCTCCTTCACCTCTGGTGAATTAACCTTGCAACAAAGAATAACTCGCCGGCTCATTATACAAAAGGTACGAGGTCATTCCGATTGCTCGGAACTCCCACTGTTTGTAAGTATATGGTTTCAGATACTATTTCACTCCCCTCACTGGGGTGCTTTTCACCTTTCCCTCGCGGTACTTGTTCACTATCGGTCGCCAATTAGTATTTAGCCTTATCCCGTGGTCGGGATAGCTTCCCACAGGGTTTCTCGTGTCCCGTGGTACTTGGGAACTCAAGCAAGAGAGCTTACATTTTTTCGCTTACAGGGCTGTCACCTTCTATGGCCTGCCATTCCAGGACAGTTCGTCTAAAATGTAAGTTTTTGACTCTCCGGAAGATTTGTGCATCCTCCCACTCAAGCCCCTCAACCCCAAACACACAACGCGCACAAACTTTAACATATGTTTGGTTTAGGCTCTTCCCCTTTCGCTCGCCGCTACTGAGGGAATCAATTTCTTTTTCTTTTCCTTAGGTTACTGAGATGTTTCAGTTCTCCTAGTTCGCTGCCTGAACCTATGTATTCAGCTCAGGATGTTCCGACATTTAATTCGGAACGGGTTGCCCCATTCGGAAATCCCTGGATCAAAGCCTGCTGACGGCTC
>MGDH01000028.1 GCA_001790855.1 Candidatus Schekmanbacteria bacterium RIFCSPLOWO2_02_FULL_38_14
TATACAGGAGATTTTAGAGGAAGAGGTTTCAGCATTTTTAGGCAGAGGCAAATCTGAGAGAAGAAAGATGAGGATTGATGCTGTTCAATCCTATAGGAATGGATATGGCAAGTGTCGTAGATTTGCGATGATGAATGGCACTGTAAGGGTAAAAAGGCCGAGGTTACGCAATCAAGAAGGATTTGAGAGCAAAATATTGCCGTTATTTAAACGTCGCAGTAAGGAATTAGGGGAGATGTTACCAGAGCTTTACCTGCATGGATTAGCCAGTGGTGATTTTGAGTTGGCATTACGAGGTTTATTAGGAAAAGGGGCTCCATTGTCCAAAGCCTCCATTTGCCGGTTGAAGGCTAAGTGGCAGATTGAGTATGAAGAATGGAAGAAACAGGGATTTAACAGGGGTTAAGATAGTCTATCAGTGGGCTGATGGTATTTTTGTAAAAGCTGGGTTGGAGAAGGAGAAGGCAGTATTGTTAGTAGTAATAGGAGTATTAACAACAGGTGAGAAGGTGTTATTAGCCTGCGAGAGTGGATACCGTGAAAGCAAGGAATCATGGCTTGGAATATTACGCGATCTTAAAAGGCGAGGTCTTTGCCTTGCACAGCTTACCATAGCAGATGGACACCTTGGTATATGGTCTGCTCTTGGAGAGATACATCCTGAAGGAGATGGGCAGAGGTGTTGGAATCACAAGATAACAAATGTTCTTGATGCAATGCCCAAAAGAGTGAGAAATGAAGCTTCCGGTTATCTGGGAGCAATTCCTTATGCAGAGACACTTCAGGAGTGCGAAAAATTAAGGGATGAATTTATTAATCGTTACAAGAAAGAATATCAGAAAGCTTGTGAGAAATTACTCGCTGATTGGGAAAGAATGGTGGCTTTTTATTTATATCCAAAAGAACACTGGGTGCATATCCGCACGACTAATGTTGTAGAATCACCCTTCAGCTCAATACGGTTAAGGACTGATGCTGCAAGAAGGTTCAAAAAAGTTGAAAATGCTACAGCAATGATATGGAAGCTTCTTCGGGTTGCAGAAAAGAGGTTTCGCACTCTTAAAGGATACTGGTTATTGGAGAGTGTTTGTGCAGGTGAACGATTCGTCAATGGTATAAGGGAAAACAAAAAAGTGTGTCTTGAAAGGAAAGCCGCTTAAATGAATTTACACTCTTATTGACAAAAGCTCCTCAAATTTATTTTATGTTATTTTTTTTAAATATAGTTAAAAATTTCTAATAATATCTCAAAAAATGAGATTTTTTCTCTATACCTTTGCTGCCGGCCTATTAGAAGTACTTAAAAAGATTACAAAATCTCTGATCCAACTATGGACAACTAAGCCAAAATACCAGCTACCTGCCTGCCGGCAGGCAGGTAGCTTAACTTCGGGAAAATGTCATTAAAATTTTGGGGTATTGCCAGTAACGTCAAATAAATTATTGACATAATTGAAGCTAATTCAATATAATATAGTTCTATCTAGTAAACTATTTAATATGAAAGGAGGTGAAATTATATATTAAATTTCCGTCTCTTTAAACAGCTACTAAGTAAAATAAACTAATTAGATTTTGAAAAAGGAGGACGTCGTGAAAAAGATTAATTTTTTAAGTATTCTTATTATGGTAACTCTCTTTTCAGCATGGGGATGCGGTCACAGTTATAATTCAATGGTTAATTCAGGCGTAGGTATTGATCTTAAAGGTGATGCCAAGTATGAGATTTTAGGAGATACTGAAGCAAAAGCAGAAGTACTCTCAATCCTTGGAATATTTAATATTGGTGCTGAGAAAACAGGTAATTTCCCTGGTGTGTCTGGACTTTCGGGCCTTTTGGGAAGCGGTAAAACTTTATGTGAGCAAGCAGCAGCATATAAAGCTATAGAAAATTTTGAGGGCGCAGATCAAATTATATCTCCTCGCTTCAAAACCGAAGAAATGAACTACTTCGTTTTTGGAAAATATTCTTCAACTGTTAAAGCAAAGGCTGTTAAAATCATAAAATAAATAAAATCCTTTGGGTAGAAAAAGGCTCTATCTTGTAAAATGAGAAGGTAGAGCCTTTTCTTTTTAAGCTATGAAACTATTTTTTAATATAACCATAATTTTATTAGGGCTGGTTATAGGGTGTGGGACTAAATATCCTCTGCAATTCACACCAATTAATCCTGCTGATGGATTCCATTTTTCATATACAGATAATGATACTGGAATTGAATTTATGTTGCTTGAGGCCGGAAACTTTACTATGGGTTCACCGGAAAATGAAGAAGGAAGGGATAAAGACGAAGGACCGCAGCATACGGTTTACATAGATTCTTTCTATATAAGCAAATACGAAATCACGCAGTCCCAATGGAAAGAAATTATGAATAAAAATCCTTCACATTTTAAAGGAAATCCACTTTTACCGGTAGAAAATGTTTCATGGAATGACGTTCAAGAGTTTATTAAGCGCCTTAACAAAAAAACAGGTCTCCATTACAGGCTACCTACCGAAGCAGAATGGGAATATACCTGCCGGGCTGGAACGCAGACAGCATTTTTCTCCGGCAAAGAAGAAAAATTCTTGAGCGAATATGCATGGTTTAACAACAATTCAGCAGGAGAAACACACCCTATGGGAACAAGAATGCCAAATCAGTGGGGCATTTATGATATGCACGGTAATGTGAGTGAATGGGTTGAGGATGGAGTTAGAGGATATCTTTCAAGAACCGAATATAATCCCAAAGGTTCTCCAAGTTCTGTTAAAGCCATTCACAGAGGTGGTTCCTGGCTATATCCTGCAAAGCTGTGCAGATCAGGAAATCGTATGATAAACGACAAAGACTTCTCATCTCATATAATAGGATTTCGTATCGCTATAGATAGGGACAATATCAGAATTGAGTCTCCATCAAAGCAGTAGAAATTTTAAATCAACATTTTCTCGTTTATACTTGGGTGACAACAATTTATGAAAAAGTTTTCTATTATCATTATCATAGTTCTTTTTTGCAAGCTATTAACTCCGGTTTTGGTTTTTGCCACAGAAACTGAAGAAAAGGTACAGGATAACGACAGCAGTTCTTCTCCATCTTCAATTCTTAAAGAAAATGAAAAGGATATTTTTGATGAAAAAGAGCTTTCAAAACGGGGAGGATTTAGACCCTGTGTTTACAGCCTCTGCCTTGGCCCAAGAATAGGACTTGAATATAACGAAGGAAGAAAGCTCCGGAGCAGTGAATCAATTTGCTGGATACCATTCTTTGGCTGGGCTTTGCATATTCTGAATGCATATGATGCATATAAGGGAAAGGGAATGTCAGAGGTCGTTGCTGAGGAAGGACTTGATGAGTAATCAAAAAAGCTATAAGCAGTAAGCTATAAGCTTTTTTAATTTTATTTTTTTACTTACAGCTTACAACTTATAGCTTATAGCTTTTAAAACATTTCCCTCTGCCCATTAGCAGGGACAGGTATTCCTAAATGTTTATAGGCGAGTCTTGTAACCATTCTCCCGCGTGGAGTCCTCTCTAAAAATCCTTCCTTAATCAGGAATGGTTCATAAACATCTTCAATTGTGTCCTTTTCTTCGCTCACAACAGCAGAGATAGTTCCTACTCCAACAGGACCTCCATTAAACTTTTCTATAATTGTTATTAATAATTTCCTGTCAAGGCTATCGAGCCCCTTTTCGTCTATTTCAAGCATCTCAAGCGCATTCTTCGCAGCATCAATATCAATCCGCCCGTCTCCTTTTACTTCTGCAAAATCCCTTACTCTTTTGAGAAACCTGTTTGCAACCCTTGGGGTCCCTCGAGACCTTTTAGCTATCTCGCATGCCCCATCATCAGAAATTTCTATTTTCAATATTCCAGCAGACCTTTTAATAATTGTATTTAATTCATTATGGTTATAATATTCAAGCCTGTGTTTTATTCCGAATCTTCCCCTCAAAGGAGCAGTCAGCAAACCTGTCCTTGTTGTTGCACCTATAAGAGTAAAATTGGGAAGCTTAAGTTTCATTGACCTTGCTGAGGGTCCCTGCCCGATGATTATATCCACCTGAAAATCCTCCATAGCAGGATAGAGTGTCTCCTCAACTGCGCGGTTTAAACGGTGGATTTCATCAATAAACAGAACATCATATTCCTGAAGATTAGATAGAATTGCAACAAGGTCTCCCTGCTTTTCAAGAACAGGTCCTGAAGTTGTTTTGATATTTACCCCCATTTCTTTTGCTATGATGTAGGCAAGGGTAGTTTTGCCAAGACCCGGAGGACCCCAGAAAAGGCAGTGGTCAAGATGCTCATTTCTTGCTTTTGCCGCCTGAATGAACACCTTCAGATTTTCCTTAACATTTTCCTGCCCAATGTATTCATTCAGGGAAGCGGGCCTGAGATTCAGGTCAAGGCTCCTGTCTTCTTCAACTAATTTTTTTGAAATTATCCGCTGGTCCATATTTATTCTTTAAGTTCAAATTTCAAAGCCCAAATGCCAAATCAAGTTCAAACGATAACTTGCTAAATATGTTTCGCCATTGCCTTCAATGATTCCTTCAGTACTTCTTCAACTGCAACTGATTCTCCGCTGGTATCGCATCTTTTGAATGCTTTATTCGCAGCTTCTTCTGCCTCTATTTTAGAATATCCAAGGTTTGTAAGAGCAGAAATGACATCATCAACAATATGGTTCCCGGCAGAAACCTTACCCTCCGCAACCTGTTTTTTATCCAGAGGCAGCAACTGCATTTTTTCTCTCAGTTCATAAACAAGCCTCTCAGCTGTTTTTCTGCCAACCCCGGGTACATTGCTGAGCGTAGCAAAGTCTGAAGCCACAATCGCTTTTTTTAAATCAGAAGAGCCGATTCCTGAAAGTATGTTGATTGCAAGTTTTGGACCTATCTTGGTAACACCTATCAGGTGCTCAAACAGCACCTTTTCCTCAAATGTAAAAAAACCAAAAAGAGAAATTGCATCCTCTCGCACATGGGTGTGAATCTCCATAAAAACCTTCTCTTTCTCTTTTGGCAGCATATAGAAGGTTGAAAGCGGTATAAGCACATGATAACCAACTCCGTTGACATCTATTATTATTGCATTAGGAGTTTTTTGTTCCAGCACTCCTTTAAGCGTAGCGATCATAACTTTTCTCTAACCTTTCCCTCAGAGAAGCGTTGTGGATATGGCAGATAGCAACTGCAAGCGCATCTGCTGCATCTTCAGGTTCCGGTATATCAGAAAGTCTGAGAATCGCCTGTACCATTTTTTGTATCTGGTATTTATCCCCCCTGCCATAACCCATAACTGCTTTTTTTATATGAGTGGATGAGTACTTGAAAACAGGCAATCCGAGATTCGCAGCCGCAAGTAAAACCACTCCGCTTGCATGCCCGAGTTTCAGCGCAGCCTTTACATCGTGGGCAAAAAAAATTTCTTCAATCGCAACAGCATCAGGCGAATGTTCTTTTATGATTGATAAAATGCCATCATAAATTTTTTTCAACCTTTGTGAGAAATCCTCTCTTGAGGATGTCTTTATTGCTCCGGAACAGATATAGAGCAGGTTCTGCTCTTTCTCTTCAGCCAAAACCAAGCCATAGCCTGTTCTCACTGTGCCGGGGTCTATTCCGAGAACCTTCATTTAAAACCTTTTTATAAGTTATTGTTAAAAGTTCAAATAGCAAAATCCATTTGAGTTTCGCTTTTATAATTTTTCCATTTCCTCAGCAGATATATCAAAATTCGCATAGACCTTTTGAACATCATCGTGGTCTTCAAGCGCTTCCATCAAATGAAGCATCCTTCTGGCTTGTTCACTTTCAAGTTTAACAGTGGATTTTGGAACCATTGTAATTTCAGCAAGGGAACAGTTTATCTTTTTATTTTTAAAAACATCTTTCACCTTTTCAAAATTATCAATGTTTGTAATTATTTCATACATCTTGTCCTCATGCCTGAAATCCTCTGCGCCTGCCTCAAGTGCCAGCTCCATCATCTCGTCTTCCTTGGCTACTCCCTGATCAACAAGAAGGAGCCCCTTTTTATCAAATATCCATGAAACGCACCCAGCCTCACCCATGTTTCCACCATATTTAGTGAATACATGCCTTAGTTCAGCAACTGTTCTGTTTTTGTTGTCGCTTGTAACAGTAACAAGGATTGCGACTCCTCCAGGACCATAACCCTCGTACTCTGAATCTTCATAATGTACTCCCTCAAGCTCTCCTGTTCCTTTTTTTATTGCCTTCGTAATGTTGTCCTGAGGCATGTTCGCTGCTCTTCCTGCTGCAACTGCAGATCTGAGCCTCGGGTTTCCTTCTATATCTCCGCCGCCAATCCTTGCCGCAATAGTAATTTCTTTAATCAGTTTGGTGAAAACCTTCCCCTTCTTAGCATCTTCCTTAGCTTTCTTGTGTTTTATTGTGCTCCATTTAGAATGACCTGACATTTTCTTTCACCTCTCTTTTTTCTTTTGGTTCAAAAAATTTTTTAATTGTTGAGGCTATTTCCTGTAAACGTTCCAGCTCCCTGATTTTCTTATGTTCCTCATCAGTTAAATAAAAAATCTGAATAGCCTGGTTACCCTCTGTTACTATTTTTGCAAGGTTAATATCGAGCCTGAGTTCAGCCAGTATCCTGGTTACATCATATAATAACCCTATTCTGTCCTGAGCGTGAACTTCGATTATCGTGTAGGAGTTAGACTCTTCATTGTTAATCTTAATCTCTGTCGGCACACTTATTGCTCCATACCTCTTTCTCATTATATATTTTCTTTGCCGCTCAACCATCTCTTCTACATTCTTCTTTCCTTCAAGAACAAGCGCCAAATCTTCTTCAATCTCCATCCACAGTTCATCATCTTCCGCAGCCTTCCCTTCGCGGTCAGAACACTGAAGCGTATCAACTGCAACTCCTTCGCTGTTGGTATAAATTTCTGCTCCGAGTATCTGAATCCCCTTTGATGTAAGAACTCCGCAGGTCTTGGAAAATGACCCTATCCTTCCCTCAAAGCAAACAAGAAAATCTGAATACCCGACCTTGCTGTTATGAATAACAGAACTTGTAACTGTTTTACCCTTCATTTCTCTGAGAAGCTTATAATGAGTATATATCCTGCTTGCGAGCGTTCCGGTGATGTATCTTTCAGGCAGGGTATCAAAAAACTCAACAACCTGTTCTCTAGTCAATGTCCCTTCTGATTTATTTATCACTTTTTCAATTATACTATTTATCTTCTCCCTGTATTCAGCAGTATAATCTATATCCTCATAAAGCCTCTTTGTAAAATATTTATATGTTTTAAAATATAGCCTGCTTACCAGTTCACTTCTCCACTCATTCCATGCATATGGCGACACAGCATTAACATCTGCATACGTCAGTATCATTAACATCTTTAAAGTCTCAAGGTCGCCAACTGTTTTAGAAAACTCTTTTATTGTTTTCTCTTCAAGGAAATCCCTTCTTTCAGCAGTATGCATCATAAGCACATGATTCCCGATAAGTGTTAAGACTTTTTCCATATCATCAGGGCTTATATCCATTCTGTTTAATATCTTTCTTGATATATCAGCGCTTCTTGGAACATGCCCCTTTCCGCCAACCTTTCCTATGTCGTGCAGCAGGACTGCCAGTCTCAAAAGGTCTTTTCTTTCAATCTCCCTGTAAACCTTACAGAATATTGATTCTCTCGGATTCTGTTCCTCAAGCTCATCAAGCTTCTCCAAAGCTATCAAAGTATGTTCATCAACAGTATAATGATGATAGATATCAAACTGGACAAGGCAGTCAAGCTCGCCAAATTCAGGAATAAATCTGTCAAGCACCCCTGTTTCATGCATCTGTCTTATTTTTCTTGAAATCTGTTTTTTTGAATTCAGGATGCTCAGGAAAAGCCTGCCTCCTTCCTTCCCCCATTTAAACTCACCATCTGTTTTTGTCACCTCTTTTTTCATTGTCTGAAGCAATGAATCGCTGATATTGTATCCATGATTCTGAGCTATTTCAAAAACCTGCAGAAGCTTGACTGGTGAGTTCTGGAACACATCTGTATTGTTCCTGGCAACATAAAGGGAATCATTTATCAGGACAAAACCTTCTTCAAGATTTCTCTGGCGGAAAACAGAAAATATTTTTCTTCCATCTGCATCGCTCTTGCATGTCTTTTTAATAAAATCAGTACAAATCTGCGAATTTATCTTTGCATGAAAATAATAATCTTTCATAAAATGTTCTACAGCAGGCTTGTTGCCCTCATCCTTGTATCTGAGATGTTTTGCGATTTCTGTCTGGAACTCAAAACCCAGAATATCATTTTTTCTTGATGAAAGGTAGTGCAGGTCATTTCTCACTCTCCACAAAAAGTTCAGCCCTCTCTCAATAGCCTCATGGTCTTCCTGGCTCAAACATCCGCACGGCACCAGTGCCTTTATACAGTCAACTTTATATACAACCTTTCCTATCCAGTATATTGTGTGAATATCCCTTAAACCCCCTGGACCATCTTTGATATTTGGTTCTAAAACCTGAATAGTCCTTCCTGACTCTGAATATCTTTTGTTTCTATCAAGAACTTTCTGCCTCAGGTAAAACTCGCCTTTTCTGTGAAGAACCCTGATGTTAAAAGTTTTACTAAAGGAATCAAATAAATCCTTATCACCTGTTATAAACCTTGCTTCAATCAATGATGTCATGGTTTTAAAATCGTTTTCAGCAAGTTTTAAGCAGTCTCCAACTGACCTGCAGCTATGGCCTAAATCAAAGCCTAAATCCCACAGGATATGGAATATGTCCTCGCTTACCGTCTGTATAAATTCATCAACCCTGTTCTGATAAAGAAACATAACATCAATGTCAGAAAACGGACTCAGAGACCCCCTTCCGTATCCGCCTACAGCCGCTATGACGCACTTTGAATGCTTTGAAGGGTCTTCAGAATAGCTTTTTGAAGCAAATTCGTAGAGCTCAGTTATTATTCTGTCTGAAAGGCGGCACAGAGATTCAACAATTTCCCTTCCGGTTGCTCCGTTGAGATGCCTCTCTCTGATAGCCTCCTTTTCTCTGGCAATAATCTCCTTATAGTAATTGACCTTGTCTTTTTTAAAATCTGATTTCTTTTTGGAGTCAGTCACTTCATATCCTGTTATATGGATTGCTTTTTTCCATTTTAAATTTTAAAAGCAACTCTTGCGGTTGCCCATCATTAGGGCAGGTGCAAGACCTGCCCCTACAAATTCTAGATTCCTGCTTTCGCGGGAACGACATATAGCACGGGGTTCTAAATTTCTAAATCCCATCAACCATACCGAGTACAACACCTAAGCTCTCTGCATAAGATTTCACGCCTGTAAAAATACCTTCACTGATTTTTGTCCTGTATTTCTCAGAACCAAGCAAAGTCTCTTCTTCAGGATTGCTTATAAAGGAAATTTCAACAAGTATGCTTGGCATTTTTGCTCCGATTAACACATAAAAAGGAGCCTGCTTTACTCCCAAATCTTTTGTGTCAGAAAAATTTTCATTAACAGTCTCAACAAGATTTTTCTGCACAATGCCTGCTAATTTGCTTGATTCATTTATCTTTGTATTAAGAAGTAAATCATTTAGTATTCTCTGAAGGTCGCTCATATTCTTCATAGAGATGGCGTTTTCCCTTGCTGCGACTTCCATTGCATCAGCGCTTGATGAAAGATTTAAAAAATATGTCTCAATCCCTTTTGCTTCCCTTCTTCTGCTTGCATTGGCATGGATTGAAATAAAAAGGTCAGCTTTTTTTACGTTTGCTATTGCCGTTCTCTCCTCTAAAGGAATGAAAACATCGCTGTTTCTTGTCATAATAACTTCCCAATGGAAATTTTCTTCTATCGTTTTTTTTAACCTCTTTGCAACATCAAGAACCACGTCTTTCTCAGCAAGCCCGTTTCGTCCGATAGCGCCTGTATCCTTCCCTCCGTGACCAGCGTCAATCACTATCCGCTTAATCTTTAAACCCAATTGTTCAGGAAGGGTAAGATGACTATCCCTTGTTTTTTCACTATTGTCAAAATTTGCTTTGCCAACTGCTTCATCGCTTCCATAAAAGTCCAGAACAATCCTGTCAGGATTCTTAAGTCTGAATACTTTAAATGTTTCCAGACTTTCCAATTCCATAACTATTCTCACTGTTGTTGGTTCAAAATAACCGCTTCTGATTTTTTTTAAAATCCCGTCCCCTATGGAAATAAAATTATTTTTAATTTTCGAGTCTAACCAGGCTCCGGATATATCCACATATACCCTGTCAGGGCTTTTTATTCTGTGATATTTAAACTCTGCCTCTCTTTCAAGGTCTATAGCTATTCTGGTATAATTCTCACCTGAATATTTTCTGATATTGATAACCCTGACAAGATTATTTTTAGTATTTTCTTTTTCATATGCGCCATTGTCTTTAGATTGATTAGCAAAGGTTTCATTGATAACATCTCTCGGAGAGAAAGACAAAAGAGTTGTCAGGGCAAAGAATAACAGGAATACAGGTTTTAAAAATCTTATCATTTTTAAAAGAATTGGCTACCAATTTTAATTAAATTTACCATCAAATTTTGCCTGTTGTCAAGGTATTAATAAATTGCTGCTTCATAGGAAAATTTTAATTTTATTTAAAACAAAAAAAAAGCGGTGATTAATTTTCTTAACCACCGCTTTTTTATTAAAAGATTTTTATAATTTTACTTCTTTAAAGCCCTTCTTCCAAAAATTCCTGCTCCCATTAATCCAAAACCTAAAAGCAGAAGTGTAGAAGGTTCTGGGACGGGGACGACCATATTAATATCGAAATTTCCTCCTGACAACGTTGCAGGGCTAAATAATAAATCATTGTTGCAGTCAGGAGAAAATCGTGTAACGAGTGTTGTGCCGTTACCCGGGTTCCCAAGATCTGAAAGAAAAACCTTAGCCCCAATGACCCAGGTAGCCCAGCCTTTTTCAGTCAGACCTGCATTAACATATTCAAAAATGGTTGCATCACCCTCATGTGTCCCTGAACCTACATTAAATTTTGTGTATTGTGTAGCTCCTTGAGGAGGATAGCCATTTGGATACCCTGCAGAGCCTTGATCGTAAACCCAAGTGGCGCCACTTTCAATTCTCCCAGCACTACCTCCAATGGTTTTAATTCCATATTCATATACAAAGTCAGAAGCAGGAGGGTAACCTGAATTAATATCAATAGCAATATCGCCTGGATTAAAATAATGAGTAGGCCAGCCAAACATGCTTCCAGGATACCCTGTAGCAGGCATAGAGGTGACAATTGCAAAATAGGCATAGGTGGCGTCATTGTCAAAATACATAGCCTCAACATCAAAAGCCTCTCCTCCTGATGGAATAGGAGGTCCAGAAGTTGCCCAATCTGCTACAACATAATTAGCAGTTGAAGTGTTTAACGTTGGAGCCCATAAATTATTAAAATTCCCGCCTCCATCAACACTCAAAGTAATTCCAAAATGGTCAGTTAAAATCGTTGCATCTGTTGTTCCGCTTAGAACAAAGATTAAGAAAAACATACAATTTAATATTAGTCTTTTCATTTCTCCCCCCCCTTTTTTTTGTTTTTGTCTAATAAAATTTAAAAAAATTAACTGTTAAAAACAATCAATCAGTCAATTAATATGCAATTATTATGCCAAAAAATCTTTTGTTTCAGTTAATTATTTAATTACTTGATTTATATGCAGAAATTGCATTTAAAGAGAAAAACATTCAAAGAATAAAGAGCCTTGACTTTTTAAAAGTGTTCAAAAATCCAACATATTATTTTATATTATTTTTGTTATTTTTAAAACATAAAATAGGATAACAATTAAAATCAATATGTTAGTATTTTTTTTTATATATTTTTTCTTTAAAATCTGTTCATTTTTCCGACAGTTTTCCTCCAAAGGTGCTTACTGCCCAAACCTATAATTCTTTATCGTTCTAAACCAAAGTGTCAAGGGGTTACGGCTACCGTCTCATGCTTACAGCGTGGACAACAAAAACCATTCGGCCAGCGCAACTTAAAAAGATAGTCACGGCAAGCTTCTTCAGAATTGAACCTTGTCTCAAATTCAAGAAGTGTTTTGGGATAATCTTTCATTACCCCAGAGGGTAACCTCTACATAACCACTTCAATCCATCATTTTATATCATTTCCATTATCTTCTTTAAATCTTCTGAATCAAATATTTTTATAAGAACATCTAATATCTTCCGGTAACCCTCTTTATTATTAAATTTTAACCTCATGGTAACACTGTCACCTTCAAAATTCTCAGGAAGTTCAACTGATATTTCATCTGGGAGATTAAGATGTTTAATATGATTTTTTATTTTTCTCTCAAACTCTTTAATATGAGGGTATCTTTTTTCTTTTAAGAAAGATAGGATGAGCTCTGCTTTTTGATCCCTGCTAACCTTATCTTTTATAAGAATTTCATTGATGCTTTTGCCTTTAATCAAATCAGATATGCTGATGTTATCTCTTCCTGCAATTTCTTCTAAAAGAGTAAGCAATTCATTAACTAAATTAAACCCAAGTTCCAGTTTTTTCACCAATTCAAGAATAGGTTCCTGATCTTTATATGATAAAAAAGATAGTTTTGATAATATTTTTACATTATATTTTTTTGCAATTCCTAATTCTCTGAAACCATACAAAAGATTTTGCAATGAAAGATATTTATTAAGGATAAGGAGGCTCTTCGCAAGTCCAAGCAATGGTAAATAAACTTCAATTATTTTTTCTGATTCAATATTTAGTTTTTCCTTTAGCTTAGAAAGGAAATTAGAAATCTCAATACAGTTTATCTCCCGGGAATGAAGATTTTCTAGGAGGCTAAGTCGTAAAGCCTGCTCATCATCAAGTTCCGTAATTTTAAAAATATGGGCAGGGACAAAATCGATTCCAAGCTCATTCAGGGCAATTACTCTCTTATAGCCTGAAATGATTTGCAATGGACTATTTGCATCTTTTCCCCTTAAAATTAAAGGCGTAAGTAAACCGATTTCTCTGATTGATGCCTTTAGTTTTTCAATTTCTCTTGGAAAAGACATGGAAAAGGTATCATTTTCTGTATCAATATTTTCTAATCTTACTTTTTCAGGAAAAGTTACTTTTATCATTATTCCATCATTATTATTTAAGTTAAGGCTCTAAATTAAATACTAAATCCTAATATCTAAATCCTAAACAAATTCAAAATTCAAATATTCTAAATTCAAAACAGTTTTGGACATCAGGATTTTGGATTTAGATATTGTTTAGAATTTAGGATTTCGAATTTAGGATTTAATACGTATTCCAATGGTATTCCCGCATATCTTTTACCTTCTTCAATCTTTCCTCTCTTGAAGCATCCATCTGCAAAAATTCTACATTTCCTCTCAAGTTCCCTTAACACAGCATCTCTCTGTTTAGGTGTTAACCCTCCATTTGATAAAAGTTTTTCCAGCGCGCTTATCCTAAACCTATCCATTCCCCAGTATTTTTTAGAAAGCTGGTCATGGTGACCTCCTCTTTTTATGATTAGTTTCTCGTCTAAAAAACAGACAGGAAACTCTTTGCTTATTCTAAGCCACAGGTCATAATCTTCACACACTTGCAAAGACTCATCAAAAAGCCCGATTTTATTAAAAACTTCTCTTTTTATCATAACAGATGATGCGCTTATTATGCAAAGAGGCAGACTCCTTTCAAAAATATCACCAGAATATTTTATATGCTTTTTCATTTGGTTTGCTCTTCTCCCTTTTCTAATCCATATTTCATCTGTGTAGCATATCTTTGCTTCTTTATTCATTCTGAAAAAGTCCATCTGTTTTTCTAATTTTCTTTTTTTCCACAAATCATCTGAATCAAGGAAGCTTATAAAATCTCCCTGTGAGTTGAGCACCCCTTTGTTTCTTGCAGCAGATACTCCTTGATTTTCCTGATAGAAATATCTAATTTCTTGGCTTGTGTTTTTTATTGTCTCTTCTGTATTATCTGACGAGCCATCATCAACAACAATAAGTTCAATATCTTTATAGGTTTGTAACAGAACAGAGTTTAAAGTTTCAGCTAAATAAAAAGTTCTATTATAGGTAGGTATAATGACGCTTACTTTGTGATTCATCATATTTTTCCATTATCTTTTTCTATGAACTATAATGAGTTGATGTTATAATGTCAAATGACAAGAGGAGCTAAAGTGGATGATACAATAATAAGCCCGGTTAAAAACAGGAATGACCCTGAACTTCCCGAAAGAGTTATCTTTACTCCCACACTGCAGATTGCAGGAATTCTGTTGAGACTGAGTAAATGGAAAGTAACAAGGTTCAGGCGATTTGACATAACCCTTCTTGCAATTTTAAAAGACTCACAAGGTAAAATAGCGCTTGTCGGACCTGGAATGGGCGCCCCAATGGCAAGTGCAATCATAGAAAAAGTGATAGCCTGCGGAGGAAAAAAGATTTTAATGGTTGGCTGCTGTGGTTCGCTAAGCAGGAATTTAAAAATAGGAGATTTTTTTATACCTGAAAAAGGAATAAGCGGGGAAGGAACATCACAACATTACCTTAAAGACAATGAAATTCCTCTTCCTGATAAAAAAACAATCAAAGTATTAGAAAAAACTTTTATTGAAGAAGGATTAGATATCAAGAAAGGAAAAATATGGACAACTGATGCCCCTTATCGTGAAACTAAGGATAAAGTAATAAATCTTGCAAATCAAGGAACAATGGCAGTTGATATGGAATTTACAGCCCTGTGCTCTGTTGCAGCATTTCGAAAAATCCCTTTTGCAAGTCTTATGATTGTTTCTGATGAACTTTTTGACTGCAGATGGAATCCAGGGTTTTCTTCTCAGGTATTTAGAAAAAGTTTGAAAGCTGGTTGCAGAACTGTTTTAAAAGTAGCCGAGAATCTGATATATTGACAGTGTATGGTTGTAGAAAGTAATATTTTCTTATGAAAAAAAATGGCTTTAAACTTTCAGGTTCTAAAATAGGGATTGTTGCCACATTACTACTGTTTGTAATCTGCCTTCTTCATGGTCCAAAAACTAATATTACTCTGATTGAAAGACTTGAATTAACCTGGCTTGACACACTGTTTAAGCTCAGAGGGAAAAAGAATCCAGGAAATGAAGTAAAGATAATTGCAGTTGATGATAAAAGTATAACAAAACTTGGTAGATGGCCATGGGACAGAGCAAAATTTTCAGAACTAATTGATATTCTCATTGATGCTAAAGTTAAAGTAATAGGTTTTGATATTATTTTCAGTGAGCCTCAGATAACACAGGAACAAAAAAAATTAAACGAACTGGAGAAGTCTTTTAAAAAACTTAACCTTCAATCTCTGAACAAAGATTCATCAGTGTTTTATAAAAAGATAATAAATTCGTTAGAAGCAATTGACAATGATAATCTCCTCGGAAATTCCTTTAAAAAAGCAGGAAATGTGGTGCTGGCTGTTGCCCTTGACCCGGAATCAAGGGTTGAAGAATCAAAAGCCGCAGAAAATGATGTTTTAGAGAATTTGAGCCGCTTCTCTTACTTTTTAACTGAAGACCCTGGTCTTATAGAAAATGCTCTGCAACCCCCTGAAGCCAGAACTGTTCTGCCACCACTTATCCCTTTTATGGAAAAAGTTCTATCAGTAGGAAATGCACAGGCAATTATAACAGACCTTGATGGAATCTCTAGAAAGGAATCTCTGGTAGTAAAATACAGAGACTTTTACTATCCTCCTTTTGGGCTTGAAATAGCAAGGGCATATCTTGATATTCCTTTTGAAAAGCTGAAAATCATATTTGGTCAAGGGATTAAGCTAGATAAAATTTTTATTCCAACAGATGAAAGAGAAAGATATCTTATCAACTTCAATGGACCACAGAATACTTTCAAGTATTACTCTTTCTCTGATGTCCTTGATGGAAAATTTCCAAAAGAAGAGTTTTCAGGAAAAGTTGCTTTGATCGGATATGCTGCTACCGGCTTAGGAGATAAATGGGCAACACCATTTCAAATAATGTTTGGAGTTGAAAAGCAGGCAACAGTAATAGAAAACATAATCCACCAGAATTTCTTAAATCGTCCTGCAAATGCCTTTATCTTTGAAATGCTGGCTCTTTTAATCTTAGGAGTAATATCCTCTGTAATACTTCCAAAGCTATCCCCTCTTAACAGTACTTTTTTTTCAACAGGAATGATTTTTATTTATCTTCTTTTTACCGTCACGCTTTTCATCTTTTACAGCACATGGATAAATGCTGTGTTTCCAACATTAACAACATTATCCTCCTACATTGTAATAACCTCCTACCGCTTTCTTACTGAGGAAAAGGAAAAAAGAAAGATAAGAGGAGCTTTCCAGCAGTATTTAAGCCCTGAGGTGGTACAGGAAATAATAAAGGACCCATCAAAATTAAAACTTGGAGGCGAGGAAAAAATCCTTTCAATACTTTTTTCTGATGTCAGGGGTTTTACAACTATCTCTGAAAAACTAAAACCGGATGAGCTCGTAAAACTCTTAAATGAATACTTCAATGCTATGACAGAAGTTATAACCAATATCCACAAAGGAACACTGGATAAATTTATCGGTGACGCCATAATGGCATTCTGGGGAGCGCCAGTTGACTTACCAGACCATCCTCTAAGAGCATGCCTTTCAGCTTTGGGAATGATAAAAAAGCTTAAAGAACTTCAGGAAAAATGGATTCAGGAGGGTAAACCAAAAGTCGAGATAGGAATCGGAATCAATACAGGCATGGTAGTAGTTGGCAATATGGGTTCAGACAGCCGGTTTGACTACACGGTAATGGGAGATTCAGTAAATTTGGCATCAAGGCTCGAAGGATTAACCAGGACTTATGGGATAAATATAATAATAAGTGAATTTACTCTCAGCACATTAGAAAATGAATTTGTAACGCGGGAACTTGACTGTGTTAGAGTAAAGGGAAAGGTTAAACCTGTTAAAATTTTTGAATTGATTGATGAGAAACCATTATCTTCTGATAAATCTGATGTTATTGAAATTTTTCATACAGGGCTTAAATCTTACAAGAAGCGGTCCTGGGAAAAAGGAATAGAAGAGTTTCAGAAGGCTCTGAAAATTGACCCGGATGACATTCCTTCCAAAATCTATTTAGAGCGATGTATTGCTTTTAAATCAGCCCCTCCACCAGATGATTGGGATGGAGTGTTTACAATGAAAACGAAGTGAAGCAGTGACGACTATTCACTTTACACCATGCTTTATTAATTCCAAGTCTTTATCAATGTTGAAATCGGGATCCTGGCGTATAGTATGGCATCGTTTACATGTACGCGGCATACCGCAGGTAGGACAATCTTTTGTAATGCCGGTAAGAGAGGATAACTTTTTGTCCGGGCTTGCATCAAGATGGTCTCTGCCGGGTCCATGGCAGCTTTCACACCCAACTTCTTTCAGGTAAGGTGTGTTCTCTTCATCTATAAACCCCGAAGCCTTTCCATAACCTGTAGTATGGCATCTCAGGCAGCGAACGGTTTTTTCCTCGTTTGTTTTCACGAGTGTCTCAAAACTTTTCGCATGCCCTGTTTTACTCCATGAATTATATTCATTCTTATGACAGTCTCTGCATACCTTATCCCCAACATATGAAGACATTTTAGTTTCTGGCGCTGATTTGAGAAGGACTACATTTTTATTTTCTTTTCTCAACTCTTCATCAATCTGAGCAAGAATGGGCATATGGTAGATTGATTTAAGCTTCATGCTAAAATTAAAATTTCTGTCATTTTCTTCATTATGGCATTCAAGACAGACTTCTTTTGATGGTGTTTTCAGGATAGTTTTATTTCTTTGAATTTTATTAATATGCTTTGCAAAATCAGGATGGCACTCATCACATTGCGAACCTTTTTCTTTATTTAAGCTTAAATCATGACATTCGGCACAGATTTTTTCAGAAAATGTTTTTACATCTTTCCAAACTATATGGAGACTTCCGGGTCCATGGCATGACTCACATTGAACATTGGTTAGCGTCGGTGTTTCTTTTATGTTTTTAAACCCTGACTCAGACCCAAAGCCAAGGACATGGCATATTACACATTTAGATTCATATTCTTTTCCCCTGGAGGTCAATGAAAGAAAAGCCTTTGAGTGACGGCTCTTTTCCCACTGGAGATATTCTTCCTGATGGCACGGAAAACAAGTTTTGCTTCCAACAAAAGAGGCATTTTTGAAAAATAGCTCCTCAAATGCTTTAAACTGGAGTTTGTCATTACCTCCTCCCATTGTGTAGTATGGAAAAAATAATGACAGCAGAGAAAGGGTTATGACAAGAATGTTTTTTTTTAAAAACATGACTTTTGAATCTTTCCGCAGCAAGCTAGGGGAAATCCACTTACTATGCACTTTCAAGGAATTCTTTTAACGCTTCAGTCCAGTTTCTGAATACAAATCCGGTATTAGTTTTAAGTTTATTACAGTTCAAAACAGAATTCGCAGGTCTTTTGGCAACCCTGTTGGATTCATCTGATGCAATGGGCAGAATTTCTGTTCTGATTTTTTTAAATTCTTTTATCTTACGCGCAAATTCATACCACGAACATTTCCCACTATTAGCAGCATTGTATATTCCCTTGCAATCTTTTTTCAAAAGAGCTCTGATTGCTTCTGAAAGGTCTTTTGTGTACGTAGGTGAACCAACCTGGTCATTTACAATTTTTAGTTTATTTTCCTTTGCTGCCGTATCAATTACAAAACTCACAAAATTTCTTCCTCTCATTCCATAAAGCCATTCACTTCTGATGATTAAAAAGTTTTCACAAGTCTTTTTTATGAAATTTTCTCCTTCAAGTTTTGATTTTCCGTAAACATTGAGAGGATTTGGCTGGTCATCTTCATCATAGGGGGGTTTTTTAGTTCCATCAAAAATGTAATCAGTGCTGATATGCACAATTTTAGAACCGAATTCTCTGCACGATTCAGCTATATTTTTAACTCCATGCGCATTTACCTTAAAAGCATGCTCACTATTTCTTTCACATCCCTCTACGTCAGTATAAGCAGCCGTATTGATAACAATTTCAGGAGAAATTTCTTTTATCTTGTTTCTTGTTAAAAATTCATTAGTTATATCAAGCTCCTCTTTTCCATAAGGAATAACGTTAAAAGAACTTTTTAAACACATTGCTATTTCTGAACCGAGCATACCTTTTGCACCTAAAAGCAAAACTTTCATATCGCTTATCTGTTTTTATACATCCTTTCATAGTATCGCATATATTCACCACTTTTTATTTTTAACCACCAATTCCTGTTTTCTTTATACCAGTTTATTGTATCTGAAATTCCATTCCCAAAGTCATACTTAGGACTCCACCCTAATTCATTCTTTATTTTGGTTGAATCTATAGCATATCTCCTGTCATGACCAAGTCTATCCTTGACAAACTTGATTAAGGATTCCCCCTTACCAGTTTTATTTAAAATAAGTTTTGCTATATCTATATTCTTCTTCTCGCAATTACCGCCAATGTTATAAACCTCTCCATCTTTCCCTTTATGAAGAACAACATCTATAGCCTCACCGTGATCCTTCACATGAATCCAGTCCCTTACATTAAGACCGTCTCCGTAAATAGGCAATTCTTTGCCTTCAAAAGCATTTGTTATGAGTAGAGGTATGAATTTTTCAGGAAACTGATTTGGTCCATAATTATTAGAACATCTTGTTATAATAGAAGGAAATCCATATGTTTCAAAATAGCTTCTGACTATTAAATCCGCTCCTGCTTTGCTTGCTGAGTACGGGCTGTTAGGCTGAATTGGAGAATTTTCTGAGAAACAACCTGTTTCTCCTAGAGTCCCGTACACCTCATCAGTTGATATCTGCATAAATCTTTTTACCTTATTTTTTTTTGCTGCCTCTAAAAGAACCTGGGTGCCAAGAACGTTTGTCTTTATGAAGACAGATGGCCCTTCAATGCTTCTGTCAACATGGGATTCAGCTGCAAAATTTACCACTGCATCTACATTGATTGTAATTTCATTAACAAGCTTTTCATCAGCTATGTTACCTTTTAAAAATTTATAATTTGGAAAATTTTTAATATCATCAAGATTTTCTAAATTCCCTGCATAAGTAAGAAGGTCAAGATTTATAACTGAATAATTGCTATATTTTTTAATTATATGCCTGACAAAATTTGAGCCTATAAATCCTGCTCCGCCTGCAACAAGTAATTTCATATAGCTATCCTTTTAGTTGTGAATAATATTCACCTCAACCTATTTGCTCCTGTTTCAGCCACTAAATTTGTTGCTCTTCTTAATGACTCAAATGTACCAGCATCAGTCCACCATCCATCCAATATCTCCCATTTCATCTCACCTTTTTTTATATATTCATTGTTTACATCCGTAATCTCAAGCTCTCCCCTGTCTGATGGTTTTTGCTTTTTTATAATCTCAAATACAGTGTTATCATACATATAGATTCCTGTGACTGCAAATTTAGATTTTGGGATTTTTGGTTTTTCTTCGATGCCAACAACCTTATTTCCTGACAATTCTGGAACACCAAAGCGTTCAGGATCAGGAACTTCCTTTAGTAATATTTTTGCGCCATTTTTTTGGTTTCTAAAGGATTCCGCTTGTATTTTTATGTTCTTTTCAATTATATTATCTCCCAAAATGACGCATATTTTTTGCTCCTTTGCAAAATGCTCTGCTAATCTCAAAGCCTCTGCAATCCCTCCCTCACCTTCCTGGTATGTATAGTTAATATGTTTTAGACCAAATTCTTTTCCGTTTCCAAGGAGTTTTAAAAAATCACCAGCATGATTCCCTCCTGTAACTATTAAAATATCATCAATGTCTGCATTAATCAAAGCCTGCAAAGGATAATAAATCATTGGTTTGTCAAACACAGGAAGCAAGTGCTTGTTTGTTATCTTTGTCAGGGGATGAAGACGGGTACCATGACCTCCTGCTAAAATAACTCCTTTCATTTAAAAACTCCTTTCACATCAATCAACACTTTTCCACTAAGTTTCTCCCTGTCTATACTATAAAATTCCCTGTGATTTACAAGAATAACCAGAATATCACTTTTCTCCAAAACCGTATCTATAGTCAGCCATATTAAAAGTTTTATTAACCTTAACATATTGATAGTATCTATTATCTTCCTATCAATAATCTACACCAAGTACATCATACCCTTTTGTTGCCAGCATGCTTGCTGTTGGTAAACCAATATAGCCTAAACCAAGAACACAGATTTTTTTCATTATCTTAAGCTTCTTTTTAAAATTGATACTATTCTGTTAGACGCTTTTCCGTCACCATAGGGGTTATGAGCCTTGCACATCCTATTATACTCTTTTTCTCCATCAAGCAGTCTCTGAGTTTTTTTTACTATTTCGTTCTCGCCAGTACCTACCAACCTGACTGTGCCAGCCCTGATTCCCTCAGGTCTTTCAGTAGTATCCCTCATTACCAATACCGGCTTTCCTAGGCTTGGGGCTTCCTCCTGAATCCCGCCAGAATCAGTCAAAATCAGATGTGATTTCATCATAAGACAAACAAAAGGCTTATAGTCCAGTGGCTCAATCAGTTCTATATTCGGGACATTGCCAAGAATTCTGTTTACCGGTTTTCTAACATTTGGGTTTAAATGAACAGGATAAATGATTGTCAAATCTTGATTTCTATCTGCAATTTTTTTCAAAGCTTTACAGATATTCTCAAACCCTTTTCCGAAACTCTCTCTTCTGTGACCAGTAACTAAAATGATTTTTTTATTGAAATTAATTCCTGCTAACCCTTTGAACTTTTTAACCTTTGAACCTTTTAACATATCAACAGTCATCAGCAATGCGTCTATTACTGTATTTCCTGTCACAAAAACTCTTTTTGAATCTATTCCTTCATCAATAAGATTCGTTTTTGATGTTTCTGTAGGAGCAAAATGATAATCTGCTACAACTGTTGTCATTCTCCTGTTTATCTCTTCAGGGAACGGGCTATATTTGTTATCAGTTCTCAAACCTGCTTCAATATGGGCAATTTTTATCTTTTCATAAAATGCAGCAAGAGACGAAGCAAAGGTTGTTGTTGTATCTCCCTGTACTATAACCAAGTCAGGTTTTTCTTTTTTTAAAACTTTGGAAATCCCGCTCAATATCAGCTGGGTTATTCCATCTAAGCTCTGGTTGTCTCTCATTAAATTCAAATCATGCTTAACCTTTATTTTGAAAAGGCTAAGCACCTGGTCCAGCATTTTTCTGTGCTGAGCAGTAACACAGACTAGTGTCTTAAAATTCTTTTTATCCTCTTCCAGTTTTTTAATTACAGGAGCTAATTTAATAGCCTCTGGTCTTGTTCCAAAAGCAATAATTATTTTATGCATATTTAGTTTCTAAGAATTATTGTATTTGTTTGTTATTTTCTCTATTAACTGTGTAGTTGAAAATCCTTGAAAAATAGGAATCAGTTCTACTTTTCCGCCATAAGCCCCTACCTCTTTATGCCCGACTACCTCGCGAAGCTTATAGTCCCCACCCTTGACAAGAACATCAGGTTTTATTTCGTTGATTAATCTCAATGGTGTATCCTCTGAAAACAAAACAACATAATCCACGCAGTCAAGGGCAGATAAAACAAGAGCTCTTTCTTTTTCAGAAACAAGAGGCCTCTTTTCTCCCTTAAGCCTCCTAACCGATTCATCATTGTTAAGTCCGACAATAAGAACATCACCAAAAGATTTAGCCTTCTGAAGTAAAAAGACATGACCAGTATGAAGAATGTCAAAACATCCGTTGGTAAATACAATTTTTTTATTATTAGCCTTAAGTCTGCTTACGGTTGATGGAAGTTCTTTATCCGTCAACAGTCTCTTCACCAGAGTAAAATCATCTATTTTCTTTAAAATTTCTTCTTTTGAAGCAATGGCTGTTCCAACTTTTCCTACAACTATCCCTGCGGCTATATTAGCAAGCTTGGCACAGTTTATAACATCAACGCCTGAAAAATATGCAAAACCAAGAGCCGCTATTGCTGTGTCGCCTGCACCTGAGACATCATAAACCTCTTTTGCTTCTGCTTTTAAATTAACTGCTTTTTCTCCTTTTCTGTATACTGACATTCCATCCTTACCGCGGGTTATAACCAGCATGTCACAATGAGTTTTTTTCATTATCTTCTCAGAGGCTTTATATATCTCATCATCGCTACAAGTCCTGTGTGAAAAGTCTAATTCTGTGCCTGACGCAAGCTCAAGTTCCTTTAGATTCGGCGTAATTATTGTGGCTCCTCGGTACTTTCTGTAATCTCTGCCTTTTGGGTCTATAACAACATCTTTTTTTTCTCTTTTAAAAATTTTCATCAACTTCGCAATGAAATCCTCAGTCAGAAGCCCTTTGGCATAGTCAGACAGAATTACCCCATCAAAAAACTTTATTTTCCTGTCTATAAAAGAAAGAATTTTTTCATGGACTTCTTTTTTTACTGGAGCTGTAGTCTCCTGATCAATCCTTACTACCTGCTGGTCATGGGCAACTACTCTTGTCTTTAAAGTTGTTTTTCTTTTACTATCTAGAAATATCCCTTTATTCCCAATTCCAGCTCTTAAAATAAGTTCTTTTAAAAGATTTCCATTCGCATCATCCCCTACAACAGAGCACAGTTCCACTTTAGCCCCGATATCTATAAGATTGTGAGCTACATTTGCTGCACCACCCAAGGCATAATTTCTAGAATCTACCTTTATTATCTGAACAGGAGCTTCAGGAGAAATGCGGTCTACCTTCCCCCAGATATACTCATCGAGCATAATATCGCCAATGACTAAAATTTTAATTTTATTTCTTCTTGCTAGTAAATTTCTTAATTTTTCCATTTTCTTTTTTTTAATCCTCGCGGTTGGTTGTCATTCCGCAGTATCAACCTTCACCTTTAAGTCTTTCAAGAATGGCAGCTGCAAGTAAAGGGAATAATATCTCATACTGTCCTATTAAATTTATACCTTTGCCACCTTTTAATGTTGGTCTTCTGACAACATTAGTAAGAGGTCTGTAATGTGATATCATATCAATATTAACTGTAAGAAAATTTTCTAATTTAATCCCGATATTTCTGCATACTGTAACTGCTTTTAAAAACACTTCTGGAAGTATTACAGCTGAACCCATATTAATCCATATCCCACCATCCAGTGTGCTTACCACTGAACATATAGCTCTGAAATCTAAAAGACTTGCCTTTCCGATTGCCTCCCCGTCAGCATCAGGGTCCATGTGAATAGTATCAGTACCTACTGCAACATGAATGGTAACAGGGATGCCCAGAATCAGTGCATTATAAACAATGCTTAAATCTTTATATGGCAAAGATTCTTTTTTGATTATTTCTCCAAGAGCCTTTCCAAAACCTGTGCCTTTTGACGCTCCATTTTTAACAGCTTTATTCAATGCCTTCCCTGTTTCTAAAGCCATTCCAAAAAAACCTTCTTCTATCTGGGACTCAACATCTTCAGAAGTTCCGCCAATCAAAGCAATCTCATAATCATGAATAGCTCCTGCTCCATTCATCGCTATAGCTTTTATAACTCCATTCTTCATCAATTCTATTACTAATGGTGAAAGACCACATTTAATTACATGCGCCCCCATAGCTAACACAACCGTTTTATTATATTTTTTTGCCCTTAAGACACCATCAATAAGATACTTCAGGTCCTTCCCTCCCAAAATATCTGGCATTGATTCAATCAACGAAGAAACGCTTTTACCTCTCTTTAAACAAGCAAAGTCTTTTACAGAAACCAAATTTTTTCTGTCTTTTATTGGGTACTTTTTGATTTTCTTGAGATTTAACTTGGAAAACCTGTTCATGTTTTTCACTTTTATACTGCTTTTTTTATAGCCCGGATCGCTATCTCCTGCTGGTCATTGCCTAATTCAGGATAGATTGGAAGAGCCAGAGCTTTTTCAGAGGCAAGTTCAGAGTCAGGAAAGTCTCCTTTTTTATATCCCAGATATTCAAAGCATTTCTGCATATGGAGAGGAAGAGGATAATATCTTCCATATCCAATTCTTCCTTCCCTGAATACTTCTTCAATCAATTTTATTTTACTGCTCATTATTACATACTGATTATAAACATGGAAATTACCATTCCTGCAATAAGGGGTTTTTACAATACCTTTAAGACCTTCATTATAAACCTGAGCCTTTTTATTACGCAGTTTTGTCCACTCATCAAGGTATTTAATCTTAACCAACAAAACTACAGCCTGCATTGTATCAAGCCTGCTATTTACCCCAATCATGTAATGATAATATCTTTCCTTGGAACCGTGCGCTCTTAAGGCTTTCAGCTTTTTTGACAATTTTTCATCATTGGTAGTAATCATCCCTCCCTCGCCAAAACAACCGAGGTTTTTTGAAGGATAAAAGCTAAGGCACCCAGTATCTCCTATACTGCACGCCTTCACCCGGTTGGAATCTTTAGTCTGGTATTCTGCCCCAATTGCCTGCGCGGCATCTTCTATAATTTTCAGATTATATCTTTTTGCAATTGCAACAATAGCCTCCATATCAGCACACTGCCCAAAAAGATGAACCGGAATTATAGCCTTTGTCCTTTTGGTAATCTTTTCCTCAATCTTGTTTGGATCAATATTGAATGTATCAATATCTATATCAACAAAAACGGGACGTGCGCCAACTCTTGAAATTGCAGACGCAGTTGAAAAAAAGGTAAAGGGAGTTGTAATTACTTCGTCTCCGTTGCCTATATCAAAACCCATAAGCGATAAAAGAATGGCATCACTGCCAGAACCGACTCCTATTGAAAATTTTGCACCGCAATAATCAGCAACAGCCTTTTCCAACTCTTCAACCTGTGGACCTAAAATCAGATTCTGCAGTTCCAAAACCTCATCAAATCTCTCCCAAATCTCTTTTTTAATGGCTCTGTATTGTGTTGCAAGGTCAAGGAATGGAACTCCGTTTATGCTTTTTTCTTTATTACTCATACTAAAAGTCTCTCACCTTTCTTATTAATAAAAAATAGTGTAAATCCTGTGCTAAATTCCATCTAAAGTTCCCCGCAGCAAGTTGCATAGAGCCTCCAAACAAGCTGTGAAGAATACGCTAACTACTCAATTTCAAAATGATAAATTAGGTGTTCATTTATAATATTCTTTTTAAAACTGTGTCAACAAATAATAATCTTACCGTTATTTTTTTAATCACTTATAAGATAACCCTTCTTATAAAAAAACAGAGGTTTTGAATTCAGGCTATCAGCAATAAATATATTTATTTTACCATCCTGCTGTCCAACAAAGAGATATATTTTATCTTTATCCTTTAAAAATGCAGGGGTTGCATACCGGTCAACTTTTACATAATCAAAACTGTTTTTTATCCTCTCCCGTACCGGTTTCCCATCTCTCCCCATTTCATAATGATATCCCCTAATATATCCATGCAGTGCTATAGCATCCGTAAATTAGGGCATTTCTAAATTGGCAAAAACAGGACATTTCTATTTTGGCTTGACATTCCTAAAATAAATGTTGACATTAATCCAGCTTATAAGATAGTATTCCACAAAATAAAATCTGTAATAATATTAAACTTTGCAAAGAGCTTTTAAAAGAATCTCAAAATAAGTATTGACATAATCACAGAAAATAATTATTATGAAATTTATAAGGGGTTTATTTAATAAATCATTAGAAAATCCTCTATAGTATTTAAAAAAGTTGACAAAAGCTGTGCATTCAGCTTTAATTAGGGACAAAGTTTTTATATGCTTCAAGTTATCGAATTAATAATTACAAAATTTTGTTTAATTAAGGAGGTGGTTTAAACCAATCTGATAAGGTGAGTTTGTTTTAAATAGTTTAAGATAAAAGGTTTTAAAAAAAAAATTTAGGAGGTGGAAAATGAGAAAGAAATTATTTGTTTTATTGGGTATTCTTGTTTTGGCAGTAGTATTTACATTATCTACAACAATGGCTTCGGCAGCAAGCAAACAATTCGTTGTAAAATTCGTTAAGCAGGGGACGAAAAAACTTACGCTGGCAAAACCTTCTGCTAAAGGAGTAGTTACTAAAAACCTTACTGGGACAGCGGGTTCTAGGCCAAATATGACGATTGTCTACAGTGCACTCAAAAAAGGTACTACAAACGCTACACTGACTCAAACATATACATCAAAAGTGGCTGGTGATGTAAGAGAACTTGTCCTGACTGCAGATTTAACAATAAAAACTAACAAAGCAGGGAGTAAAATTTCTAGCTTAACTATAATAGATAACTCATTCCACTATAATGGTACAGATAGTAAGGGCGCATCATTAGAGGGTGATGCTGAAGTCGACCCAACAGCTGTTAAAGGCAAATTAAAGACTATTACAGTTAATATGAACTCTCTCCTTGACAGCGTTGAAAGTAAAATTGATACAATTACCAACAAAACTGGTAATTATAATTATACTTGGACGCTCTCTAACATGCCAACAAAATACAGTGGAAAACTATTTAAGACGCTGAAAGGAACTCTCACTATACAATAAGTTCCGTGACAAAAAAGTTTTATTAAAAGCCCCGGTTTATCCGGGGCTTTTTTATTTCTTGTTTTTTTAAAATCCCTTCTGTATAATTTTTTTTATATTTATTAAACACCTTTTGTCTTGATTTGAAATTTAAACTTTGTTGTTTAACCCAATAAGAATTTCTTCAATGACATTTACTGAGTTCTTGAGAAACCTGATTTATTGTCATTGAGAGATAAGCGAGATAATCTCAGCTAAAAGTTGAAAGATATCACTCTTCACAATTATATTTACAAATGATTCCATCTGACATCCAGATTTTAAAAAAAGTTAGACAGACTATAGAAAAATATAATCTGTTTGAGCCCGGAGATAAAATCATTGTTGCAGTTTCAGGTGGGGCTGATTCAGTTTGCCTTCTCAATATTTTAAACTCCCTTAAAAAAGACCTTAACATATCCATTCATATAGCCCACTTAAACCATCTCCTGCGGGAAAAAGAATCAGAAAGGGATGCAGAGTTTGTCAGGGAAACAGCAGAATTATTATTACTTCCCTTCACTATAGAAAAAAGAGATATCAAGGCACTTAAGAAAAAACTCAAAACATCAACTCAGGCAGCAGCCCGCACAGCAAGAATTGATTTTCTTCAAAGGTTGAAAAATAAAATAAACGCATCAAAAATCGCCTTGGGACATACCCTTGATGACAGGGTTGAAACTGTTTTAATAAACCTCATCAGGGGAAGCGGAGTATCAGGAATCGCAGGAATGGATTTTTTTAATCAGAAATATTCTATAATAAGGCCATTGATGGATATAACAAGAAAAGAAGTTGAAACATATCTCAGCTCAAAGAAAATAAAATTTGTAACAGATTCATCCAATGTAAAAAAAAATTATTTGCGAAATAGAATTCGCCTTGAACTTATCCCGTTACTTGAAAATTCCTTTAACCCTCAAATCAGAAAAAGAATCGCAGATACTGCCCAGATACTTTCAGCAGAAGACGTCTATCTTGAGACACAGGCTGAAGAATTTTTTAAATTTATTCTCACCAAAGGCTCTAATGACCTCTGGTCCACAACTAAACTAAACAGGCAAGACATCAATGAATTAATTTTAAATATTAATTTAATGAAAGTCATCCCTGTTCCAATTGTTTACAGAATAATCAGAAAAGCCTTATGGAGATTAAACAGCAATATCACAAATCTATCCTTTTCCCATACAGACAAGGTTTTTTCATTAATTACTGAAGGCAGGACAGGTGCTTCTCTAAATCTTCCAGGTAAAATTAAAGCCCAGAAACTCTACAATAAAATAATTTTTTCAAAATCAGATAAAAAAGAATTTCAATCCCTCAAAGAAACAAAAGTGGCAGTGCCAGGAAGAACAAAACTCTTGTATTTGAATAAAACCTTAAACACTGTTGTTCTTCAGAAAAATTCTGTAAAATTTATTACAAAAGATAAAAATCTCGGATTATTCGATTACCAGAAAGTTAAACTTCCCTTAACCATTAGGAACAAAAGGGATGGTGATATTTTTATCCCTCTTGGAATGGATAAACAAAAAAAATTAAAAAAATTTTTAATTGACATAAAGTTTCCTCAATGCAGGAGAAAAGAAATCCCTCTTCTTGTTTCCAGTGAAGAAATAATGTGGGTTGTTGGGGAAAGGATAAGTGATAAATTCAAAGTTACAACTTCAACCAAAGATGTCCTGCTTATAGGTCTTGTCTAAATCCCGGAACAAAATAAAGTTTTTCTTGATTTTCTCACCATATTCCATATTATAAAAACAAATTCACAAATAAAGGGCTCAAAAAAACAATGGATTTAGTTCCCACAGGCATTCCTGGTATGGATGAAATTTTATACGGCGGCTTGCTCAGGGAAAACTGCATACTCATTGAAGGTCCTGCCGGTTCAGGTAAAACAACAATAGGAATGCAGTTTATTTATAATGGAATTGTTAAATATAATGAGCCTGGCTTGATAGTAACCCTTGAAGAAAAGCCCAAAATGCTTTACCGGGATGCTTCAAACTTTGGATGGAACCTGAAGGAACCCGAAAATCAGGGAAAACTCAAAATACTTCCAACCTCCCCGCAAGCAATAATTGATATGCTTAATAATCCTGAGAGCCACTTTCACTGTTTTTTTGAAGAATTAAAAATAAAACGGATTCTTATAGACTCTTTAAGCCACTTCAGAAGAATTACAGATGAAGATATTGAACTCAGAAAAATTTTAAATAAATTTCTTTACAGCCTCACCACAAAACCTGCAACGATTCTTTTGACCAGAGAGATTGATTCTACAGGCGAAAATGGAATATCTCTTGAGGAATATATAGTGGATACTGTTATTAAAGTTTCCTATGATGCAAAGGGAAGCCGCAAGAGAGAACGTTTTATTGAGATTATAAAAAGCCGTGGACAGGATCATATTTCAGGAAAACATCCCTTTGTTTTCGACTCAAAGGGTATTCAGATATTCCCATCTTGCCAGATTAGAGACTACGAGGTAGAAGATATAGAAACTGCTTCTCATGAAAAAATCAGTACCGGAATACCGGGATTAGATAAAATGCTTTCCGGAGGTTTAACAGAAGGAATGGCAACAATTGTTGCGGGGAGCAGCGGAACAGGCAAAAAAACTCTTGGTCTTCAGTTTCTAAATGAAGGGTTTAAAAACAGAGAGCCTGGCATTTTTATAACTCTCCACAACAAGCCTGAAGATATAGTAAATATGGCTTTTTCATATAACATAAACCTAAAAGATGCCTTAAAAGATGGGTTGCTTGAAATACTGTACCGTTCCCCGACAGACTTGATTGTAGATGAGCTGCTTTACTCAATCAAAAAAACTTTTAACCAGATGAAAGTCAGAAGAATAGTCCTTGACAGTTTATCAGATTTAATGAGCAGTATCTCAGACGAATCCTATTTGCGGGATTACATCTATACCCTGATAGACCTCTTTTCAACCTTCAAAGCCGCTTCAATATTAACTCTTGAAGTCACAGAAATGTTTGGGAATTTCAGGATTGCCAATCAGGAGCTCTTTGGGCTTATACCAACTCTAATCTCCTTAAGATATGTTGAAATGGAAAGCGAGGTAAGGAGAGCTCTTTCTGTGCTTAAATTCAGAGGGTCAAACCATGATAAGGGTATACATGAATATATTATAACAGATGAAGGAATCAAAATAAAAACAAAATTTGAAGGAAGAGAGGGAGTAATGAGCGGTTCCCCCAAAAAAACAGATTTAAAAATAGAAGATATCCTTGCTAATATGGAACAATACGAAAGGACTTTAAAAAAACTTAAAGGAAAAGACAAGGAAGAAGAGATTAAGATATAAGATGCATATTACATCTGATAAGTTTATAAAAGAAATTGCCAACACATTCAACAAAATAGAGATATTGAGTTTTTTCAATGAAAATTCTGGAACCATTGACTCTGCTGAAGGAATCAGCCAGTGGATAAGCAGAAAAAAAGATGAGATTTTACAGGACCTTGAAGATTTAGTTGACAGCGGTGTTCTGCAATCAGAAAAAGCAGGAGATTCCACTCTTTACAGATATTCACCCACGAATCAACTCCATAAAATAATTTCAAATATTCTCACAACAAAGAAACTATATCAGAGTAAAATCAAAGAGCTTGAGAAAGAAAAAGAAAATATTGAAGACCAGTTTTTAAAAGAAATTATCAGAGAAAAAAGCAAGACCGGAACAATAATAGAAAGTATGAATGAAGGTATTCTGGTGCTTAGCAAAAACCTTCAGCTTCTTACAATAAATAATGTGGCTAAAGATATTTTTTCTATTAAAGAAGAAAAAGTATTGGGCAAGAGACTTTCAGAACTCACTGAGAACAAAGAAAATATACAGAAAATAGAAAAAATTCTTTTTTCTGGTAATAACTCTGAAGAAGACCTCTTGTTTGTCTTTAATAAAAACAACATCTATAAAATAAGCTTTTCGCTTTTAAAAGACGAGCACACTAAAGAATTGATTGGTTATGTTTTAGTATTCAATGACATAACAAAAGAGAAGGAAACAGAAAAAATAAAAACTGAATTCATATCAATGTTTACTCATGATCTTAAAAACCCTCTGAATGCAATTATTTTAAACTCTGATTATCTTATTGAAAAAATACAGAAGCATGATGATGATACTGAAGCAAATTTTTTAAAGATGATAAACGACAGCGGAAAACGAATTCTCAGAATAATTGAAGACTTCCTGAGTGTTTCCATAATCGATGCAGGAATGTTAAAATTGAATTTCGATGAAGTTAATTATGATAAGCTTCTTTCATTAACTGCTTATACTTTTTCCTTTTTTGCAACTGAAAAAGGGCTGCAGATTGAAACAGAAATTCCATCTGGCTTTTCTTCTGTATGGGTCGACCGCCTGCAGATGGAAAGAGTTCTTGAAAACCTGCTCAGCAATGCCATTAAATTTACTCCAAACGGAGGAAAAATAAAAATTTCAGCCTTTGAGAAAAATGGTTCAATTTTTACCTGTATTTCAGACACAGGAATCGGCATTTCAAAGGGAGATTTGCCGAACCTCTTTAACAAGTACTACAGAAGTCAGAAAGTAAGCAATATAAAAGGAACAGGGCTCGGGCTATCAATAGTAAAATCTATAATTGATGCCCATAAAGGAGAAATAAGCGTTGAAAGCGAGGAAGATAAAGGAACAACATTTACCTTTCAGCTACCAATTGGAAAGCCATGATAAATCTGACGGAGTTTATAGTTTTAAATTCAGGGCTTAACTGTTTTTCTATTTTTCACAATTATTTTTATAAGCAACTAATGTATTTTTTAAAAGCATTGCTACCGTCATAGGGCCAACCCCTCCAGGAACCGGAGTTATAGCGCCTGCCACATTCTTTATTTCCTCAAAGTCACAGTCTCCAAAAAGTTTTCCATCTATTCTGTTTATTCCGACATCAATGACTATTGCATCATCTTTTACCATATCTCCTGTAATAAACTTTGCCTTCCCAATAGCAGCGATTAATATATCAGCCTGTCTGGTAATCTCTTTTAAGTCTTTTGTCCTTGAATGACAAATGGTGACCGTAGAATGTTGGTGAAGAAGCATTAGCGCTGTTGGTTTTCCGACAATATTGCTTCTTCCAACTATAACAGAATGCTTGCCTTTTATTTCGCTCCCTGTTCTCAGTATAAGTTCTATTATTCCTGCGGCAGTACAAGGTTCCAAAAAAGCCCGGTTTAATACCAGATTTCCCATATTAATAGGATGGAGCCCGTCAACATCCTTTTCCGGGCTTATTGCATCCACTATTTTGTTTTCATTTATATGCCCCGGCAAAGGAAGTTGTACCAAGATTCCATCAACTTTTGCATTTTTATTTAAATCTGATATCAAACTTACTACATCACTTTCAGAAACATCGCCCGGCAGCCTTTTCACTTCTGAACAAATTCCAACTTCAGAACAAGCCTTGCTTTTTCTGCCTACATAAATCTGCGATGCCGGGTCATCTCCGACCAATATAACGGTTAAGCCGGGAGGCCTTTTGTATATAGGATTAAGCTGTTCGATTTCATTCCTTATTTTATCTCTTATCTCTTTTGAAACTGCATTCCCGTCAATAATCATTGGTGACATATATATTCTCTTCCTTATGAACAAAATAGTATCTCATCTTCTCTTAATTGCTACTGAAAGTTAAATATCAACATTTTCTGTTTCGCCGGGTTTTTTGTTTTTTCTTCCCTCTGATTCTTCAATTTTAACTTTTAAAATCTTCTCTTCCCCGTCTCTTAATACTTCAACATCAACCTCTTCCCCGGGAGTTGTATCTGCAACCATTCTTGGTAAATCATTTTTTTCTTTAATCTCCCTGCCATTAAATTTTACTATAACATCACCGGCTTTTAATCCTGCTTTAAAAGCTGGACCATTTTCTCTGATTTTCTCAATATAAGCGCCTTTTTCATCCTGCAATCCTGATAGTGTTTTTATTCCCTGAAGAATCCTTGGCACCAACACACCCAGCCATCCTCTTGTCACTTTTCCATTCTCCTTAAGCTGCTTAATTATCTCTTTTGCCGTATTTGTTGGAATTGCAAACCCCAGCCCCTGAAGGCCATTTAAATTCAATGTGTTTATTCCAATAACCTCTCCTCTTGTGTTTATTAACGGTCCCCCGCTGCTTCCGGGGTTAGTAGAAGCATCAGTCTGGATAAAATCATCATACGGGCTAACACCGATAGACCTGTTTTTTGCGCTTACAATTCCTGCTGTTACTGTCTGTTCCAGCCCTACAGGGCTTCCTACTGCCATTACCCATTCCCCTACATCAATCTTGTCAGAATCTCCAAACCTTGGAACTGTGAGGTTTTCAGCCTTATCAATTTTTATTAAAGCCAAATCAGTTATAAAATCTTTTCCAATTATTTTAGCATCAAATTCTTTCCCACCCTCTAAAGAAACCTTGATATCATCTGCATTTGCTATGACATGATTGTTGGTTACAATATAGCCGTCCTTATCAATAATAATGCCTGAGCCAAGATTCCTCCTGTCGCTATCATCAAAAGGCTTATCAATGTCTTTGTCTGGCAAGTCATTAATCCAAAATTTATTTTTAAATTTTTTGCCTCGAATTTTCAAATTCCCTTTTTCAAGAGGTTTTGTGGTATAAATATTGACCACTGATGGCTTGATATCCCTTGCTATCAGAACAAAAGATGGAACTGCTTGTTTTTCATCTTCTATTGTCTGGCTGAACGTGTTTAGTGGCAGTATTGAAAGCAAAACAAGCCAAATGAAAAAATAATTTATCTTTAATCCTGCTTTGTTTTTTTTAAGAATCATTCCCTTCTCATCAAATTCTGAATTCATTTTTTAATTTATCAGCTGGAAACTTATCTCATTTTAACCCTGTATAAAAAACCAAAAAATTTCTATCTGAATAGTCTATAAAAAGCAATCCTTTTTCTTCATTTTGACAACGATAACTGAAGCAGCTAAAACCAGAACACAAATCCAGGCAAAAATATCGCCGTACAAGGTATAAATTGTTTTATTTTCCATAAGGTAAATGTCATTTTTCAGATACCCTTCAACAAATACACCACTACTGCATATAATCTCCCCAACAGGGTTTATAAAGCCTGATATTCCTGTATTTGCAGCCCTTGCAATATAAACCTTATTTTCCACTGCTCTGAAAACTGTCATGGCAAAATGCTGATAAGGAGCTGCGCTTTTGCCGAACCAGGCATCATTTGTAATAGTCACCATAAACTCACCACCTTTTTTTATGAATCTCCTGACAAGCTCAGGAAATATTATCTCAAAGCATATAACAGTCCCGAATTTTCCTTTTGAAAAACTAAAAACAGTCTCTTCTCTTCCTGATGTAAATGACCCGATATCTCCAATAATATCACGGAAAAGATTAATCTTTAATATCCTCTCAAAAGGAATAAACTCGCCAAAAGGAACAAGATGAATTTTATCATATCTTTTAAGAATCTTAAAATCAGGAGAGAGAAGAAATGCGCTGTTAAAGCTTTCAGTTTCATATTTCTGAGTATTGTCATAAGCAGGACTTCCGGTGAGCAAATAAACTTTTTTTTCTCTAAGATAATTCAATAAATAGTCCAAGTATATTCCCTCTGACTGCAGGTAAAACGGAGTAGCAGTTTCAGGCCAGATAACAAGGTCAACATTTCCTCCTTTTATTGCTTTATCTGTTAACTTCTGATATCTTTTTATTGTTTCTTCCTGGTAATTTCTGTCCCATTTCTTATCCTGTTCAATATTCCCCTGTATCACAGCAATTACCAATTTATTTTTTATAGTTTTTTCTGTTGTACTGCTATGATAATAAAATTCTTCTATCTGTTTTTTACCATAGTTAAAAAAACAAATCAGCATCAATACTACCAAGATAAGATAGGATATAACAATTTTATCACTTGAAAAAAAATCACCAACACTCCTTTTTTTGAATTTCATTTTGGAAAGAATTAAAAAAATACAGGAATTTACTGCCACTATTATAAAAGAAATCCCGTAAACCCCTGTTACATCAGCAACTTGAATCAGGTTCAAACTTCTGTACTGGGAATACCCTAAAAGAACCCATGGAAATCCTGTGAAAAGATGAGTCCTCAGAAGCTCTGTGCAGACCCACACAAATGGCGCAAGAACCCATGCCAGGAGACTAAGCTTAATCTCTATGTAGGAAACAATATAAGCAAATAATCCAAAGAAAAGCCCCAGATATACTGAGAATACAAGAAGAATCATCAGGCTGACTGCAACAGAAATATGTCCATAATTTATCATTGTGTTTATTATCCAGTAAATAGTTCCAAGAAAAAATAAAGTTCCGCATGTCCATCCAGCAAAAAAAGCCTTAACAGGTCCTTTATTTATAAGGACATAAAAAAATGGAACAAAGGCCATCCATGCAAAAGAAGATATATCGAATTTAGGAAAAGTAAGTATCAGAAGAGAACTAGAAAGAAAAACAAGAACAGTATCTTTTATTTTTGTCATTTATTTTTCACTATTATTAAATTGTCAATTTCAAGCTCCCTGCAGCAAAATGCAGGAAATATCCAAATGTATGGAACATTTTTTTGTTGATTCGTTCGCTATGTTTTTTCAAACTTAACTAATGTAAAATCTATGGTGTGTCAACTAGAGATTTCAGAAAACTCTTATAAACTATTTGACAAAAAAAGCTTTTTGAATAGAATTTGCGCTCATGAGACATTTAGTGCCTTCTAATATTTTGACGTTAAACCCATATTACCCGGGAAAACCCATTGAAGATGTAGAAAGGGAATTTGGGATTAAGGATTCCATTAAACTTGCTTCAAACGAAAATCCTCTCGGGCCATCTCCAAAAGCCTTGGCAACTATAAAAAAATATCTAAAAAAGATTCATTTATATCCTGACAGCACTACATATTATCTCAAGCAGATACTTTCAAGCTATCTGAAAGTTTCTGAAAAAAATATTATCATAGGAAATGGTTCGAATGAAATTATAGAGCTTATAGCCAGAACATTTTTAACCCCACAGTCTGAATCTGTTATTGCGGACCAGGCATTTATTGTTTATCAGATGATAGTTCAGGCAGTAGGGGCAAAAAAAATAATAGTTCCGCTTAAAAACTACACCCATAATCTTCTTGGTATGGCTGAATGTATAAACAAAAACACCCGTATAATATTCATAGCTAACCCGAACAATCCTACAGGAACTATTGTCAATGATGAGGTATTCGAACAGTTTCTAAACCTGGTGCCTGAAGATGTACTTGTGGTTTTGGATGAAGCTTATATGGAATATGTAACAGACAAAAACTACCCGAATTCAATTCAGTACCTGTCAACCAGAAATAATCTCATTATTCTCAGAACATTTTCAAAAATTTATGGTCTGGCAGGATTACGCATAGGCTATGGCATAGCAAATCAGGAAGTAATTGAACTCTTGAACAAAATCCGTCAGCCATTTAACGTTAACTCATTAGCACAGGTTGCAGCCATTGCAAGCCTTTCTGATGAAGCTCACGTAAAAAGGAGTCTGGAAAATAATGAGGAAGGTAAAGCCTATCTTTATAATGAATTTGAGAGGCTTGGGCTATCCTATGTGCCAACATCGGCAAACTTCATATTAGTTCACTGCGAGCAGGACTGCACAATCCTCTCAAATAAGCTTTTAAAATTAGGTGTAATAGTCAGGCCCATGAGAAGCTATAACTTCCCTAACTCTATAAGGGTTACAATCGGGCTGCCAAAGGAGAACAACAAATTTATCAGTGCACTAAAAAAGGTTTTATCTCATTAATTTATTAAAACAAAATTTTGGGAGTTTCCGATCGCACTTGAGAAACCTGCCTCGTACTTGATACGGGGAACCCAGTCCTTCGACAAGCTCAGGATGCATGGTGAGCCTGTCGAACCATGGATTCCTGCTTGCGCCTACTGGCAGGCAGGCAGAAATGATAACAAGAAATAAGAAAAGATAACAATGAAATTTTTATTTAATAAAATAGCTATAGTTGGACTCGGATTCATAGGAGGTTCTTTGGGGTTAGCAATTAAAAAGAAAAAGATAGCCAAAGAAATCTTAGGGATAGACATTGACCAGAAAAACTTATCTGTGGCTAAAAAACTTAAAATAATAGATTATGCATATAACCTCAAGTCCAAGAGAATTGGATTCAAAAATATCAAACTGGTAATAATAGCAACCCCGGTAAAAAGCATAGCCAGGATAGTAAAGGATATTCTGCCTGTTCTTGACAAAGGAACTGTTATAACGGATACAGGCAGTGTAAAAATGTCTATTATGTACGAAATCGAAAAAATCCTGCCAGATGATATATTCTTCATTGGTGGCCACCCGATAGCAGGTTCAGAACATTCAGGTGCCAAATTTTCTGATGAAAATCTGTTCGCAGGAATGAAAACAGTTCTTACTCCAACCGCAAAAAGCGACTCTGCCTCTTTAAGGTCTGTAAGAAATCTCTGGAAAAGAATTGGAAGCAAAGTAGTGTTAATGACTCCCGAAGAACACGACACAATTTTTGCTTCTGTAAGCCATCTGCCTCATGTATTGGCGTTTTCCATGATAAATACGATTTCCAGCCTCAACTGCAAAAACAAAAATATTTTTTCTTATACAGGTGGAGGCTTCAGGGATTTTACAAGGATTGCCAAGAGCAATCCATTGATGTGGCATGATATAGTTTTTGAAAACAAAAATCAGATTTTAGCCTCCATGGATTATTTTATTGCTTATCTTGAAAATATTAAGAGTTTAATCAAAAGAGGAGAGTGGAAAAAAATCAGGAATGAATTTTCAAAGGCACAAAATATCCGCAGAAAATTAAATTAAGAATTTATGATAATTTCACCTGTAAAAAAAATTGAAGGATTCATAAAAGTTCCCGGAGATAAATCTATCTCACACCGCGCTGTTATTCTGGGCTCAGTTGCCAAAGGATTGACAGAGATCCATAATCTCTCTCCCTGTGAAGACTGCATCAGGACTGTGACCGCTTTTAAAAACATGGGGATTGAGTTTTCATTTACAAAAGAAAGCGTAATCGTAAAAGGAAAAGGGCTAAGGGACCTATCAGAACCTCAGGATGTTCTGGACCTTGGCAATTCAGGAACCTCTATCAGGCTTCTTACAGGAGTTCTTTCAGCACAGTCTTTTTTCTCAGTGCTGACTGGTGACCAGTATCTTTTGAAAAGACCCATGGACAGGGTGATTATCCCTCTTACCCGGATGGGGGCTAAAATATCAGGAAGGGCAAATAACCGTTTTGCACCCCTTGCCATAAAAGGAGAAAAACTCAAATCAATAAGTTACACTATGCCAGTTCCAAGTGCCCAGGTTAAATCTTCCATCATTTTAGCAGGAATATTTGCTGAAGGAACAACAAGAATCACAGAAACTGCTTTAACAAGAGACCATACTGAAATTATGCTGAGTTCATTCGGAGGTAAAATCTCCAAATCCAAAGAAATAATAGCTGTTGACGGAGGGCAAAATCTTGAAGGAACAAAAATTTTTGTCCCTTCAGATATCTCATCTGCTGCATTCCTTTTGGTGGCTGCTTCACTTCTCAAAGATTCTTCAGTCACTATAAAAGATGTTGGTATTAATCCTACCCGTACAGGCATCTTGGATATCCTGAAAGAGATGGGAACAAGGATTGAAATATCAAATATGAGTTTAAAAAATGGTGAGCTTGTTGCTGACATTTCAGCTTCAACATCAGAACTTCACGGAATTTCCATTGATGAGGAAATAGCTCCAAGGGCAATAGATGAGTTTCCAATTATCTTTATTGCTGCAGCTCTGGCAAAAGGAAAAACTCATATCACCGGAATAAAGGAACTGAGAATCAAAGAAAGCGATAGAATTGCTACAATGGTAAAAGGGTTAAAAAATATGGGAATCAATGCAGTAGAAGGGGAAGGAGAGGTAACAATCGAAGGGGCTGAAAAATTCAGAGGAACTAAAATTAACAGCTTCGGAGACCACAGAGTAGCAATGGCTTTTTCAATAGCTGCACTACTGGCAGACTCAGAAACCCATATTGACGATGTAAAATGCATAGATACTTCATTCCCGGGGTTTTTTAATATATTGGAAAGTGTTGTGAAAAGCTGAAAGGGTAATCCATTGAGAAAAAAGCCTATAATAGCCATTGACGGCACTGCAGGGGCTGGTAAAGGTACTGCAGGAAGACTTCTGGCTGAAAAACTTAATTACATTTATGTGGACAGCGGTTCTATTTACAGAGCATTAGCACTTAAGGCTATTGAAAAAAAAATAGATTTAAACAAAGAAAAAGAATTGACAGAATTGACTAAAAATACTACCTTGAAATTCCAAAAAAAAAATAACGCTGTCAGACTGTTCATTGATGGCAGGGATGTATCAAGTGATATAAGAAGTGAACAAATAGGTCAGGCAGCTTCTATGATTTCTGCTAAGAAAGGAGTGAGGGAAGGTTTATTAGGTATACAGAGAAAAGCAGGAGAAACCGGTGGAATAGTGATGGATGGAAGAGATATTGGCACCGTTGTTTTCCCTGATGCAGAAATAAAGTTCTTTCTCGATGCATCACTAAAGGTACGGAGCAAGAGAAGATATTTAGAACAAAAAGAGAAGGGGTTAAAGTCTTCTCTGAAAGATACAATCAGAAAGGTTGAAAAAAGAGACCATAATGATAGCAGAAGGAAAATAGCCCCGTTAAAAAAAGCAGATGATGCAATCTATATAGATACGAGTAAAATGACACCTGATGAGGTGCTAAAAACATTATTAAGACATTGCAAAAAAAAATTAAATAAACTAAAAAAAAAGAATATGGTTCATTAAGACATTAGGAGGTAAATTAATTCTCATGCCTTTGAAAGAAAGCAAGAAGAAAAAGATATCAGAAACCAGAAGCATAGACTCTGAGGAAAATGATTCTGCAGAGGAAAAAGCTCCCATCCCTGAAGGCGAAGATATTTTACATGAAGAGATGGAAAGGCTTTATGCTGAAACCATGAAGGAATTCAAAGAAGGAAAAGTTGTTAAAGGAACAATTATCAGGATAAACTCGGATACAGTTCTTGTTGATATTGGTTATAAATCAGAAGGAATTATTCCTATAAATGAATTCAGGAGTGAAAGCGGTGAACTTCCGTCTTTAAAAGTTGGAGATGAAGTCGAGGTTTACCTGGATAAAATAGAAGACAAAAATGGACAGATTGTACTGTCAAAAGAAAAAGCTGAGAAAATAAAAATATGGGATGAAGTTACAAGAATTTACGAAAAGAATGAAATTATAAGAGGAAAGGTCATTTCAAGGATTAAAGGCGGATTAACTGTTGATATCGGCATCAAGGCTTTTCTTCCTGGTTCACAGATTGATTTGCGTCCTGTGAAGAATCTGGACAAATTAATAGGAAAAATTCTTCCCCTTAAGATAATTAAAATCAACCAAAAACGAGGAAACATTGTTCTTTCAAGAAGAAAACTTTTGGAAGAAGAAAGGGAAGAAAAGAAAGCTGACCTCTTTGAAAACCTTAAGGAAAATCAGACAATAAAAGGAACTGTAAAAAACATTACTGAATACGGTGTATTCATTGACCTTGGTGGCATTGATGGTCTCCTCCACATAACAGATATGACATGGGGAAGAATAAACCATCCCTCTGAAATGTTTGCTCTTGGAGATGAAATTAATGTAAAGGTCTTAAAAATTGACAAAGAAAATGAAAAAGTTTCTCTTGGTCTAAAGCAGATAACAGAAGACCCATGGACAACCATAGAGAAAAAATACCCTGTTGACTCAAGGGTCAAAGGTAAAGTAGTCAGCCTGACAGAGTATGGTGCTTTTATAGAGCTTGAAACAGGAATAGAAGGATTGATTCACGTTTCTGAAATGTCATGGACAAAGAAAATCCGCCACCCATCCAAAATATTGGCAATGGGAGACAATATAGAGGCAGTTGTTTTAAATATTGATGTTGAGAATAAAAGAATTTCTCTTGGGATTAAACAGTGCGAGCCAAATCCTTGGGATTTAATTGAAAAGAAATATCCTATCGGGTCAATTGTTGAGGGAAATGCTAGAAACATTACAGACTTTGGAGTATTCATTGGGCTTGAGGAAGGGATTGACGGGTTGGTTCACATCTCTGATATGTCATGGTCTCAAAAACTTAAACACCCATCAGAGGTTGTTAAAAAGGGTCAAACTGTAAAAGCAAAAGTGCTTAGTATAGACAAAGAAAACGAAAGGCTTTCTCTCGGATTCAAGCAGCTTCAGCCTGACCCGTGGGAAAAAGTGCCTGAAACATACAGGGTTGATGATGTTGTCAGAGGGAAAATTACAAAATTTGCTAATTTTGGAGCCTTTATGGAGCTTGAGGATGGAATTGAAGGCTTAATCCATATATCAGAACTCAGCACAGAAAACGTTTCAAAGCCTGAAGATGCTGTCTCAATAGACCAAGAAATAGAAGCTAAGATAATAAGAATAGACACATCTGAAAGAAAGATAGGATTAAGTATAAGAAGTCTAACGGAAGCCAAGGTAAAAGGTGAGGTAGACGAGTATCTGGAGAGCCAGGGACAATTAGATACAAGCATCAAAGCTCTCTCTGGCAAAAACAAGGACATATGAATTAAATCTCTCTGAGGAGGTGTAAAAGTATGACAAAAACCGATTTAATTCAAAAAATCTCGGAAAAAGTCAGCTTTCTTAACAAGAAACAGACAGACAGGGTAGTGAATTGTATTTTTGAAAACATTAAGCAGGCACTGGAAAAAGCTGACAAGGTAGAGATAAGAGGCTTTGGGTCATTTACCATAAGAAAAAGAGACCCAAGAGAAGGAAGGAATCCATTAACCGGAGAAAAAGTTTATGTTCCTGCCAAGAAAGTTCCATTTTTCAGAGCAGGTAAAGAGCTTAAAAAAATGGTTAATACTTCAGAAAAAGCCTAAACCTTAAGCTTAGATATCAAATTGTTAAGTTTTTCTTTTGTCATTTTCAGAAGGCTAAATGTTTTAAGTCCTGAGAAATCGGGACTTTTTTCATTTTTGCAACCAGCTGTTTTTCCAAGGCTATAAACTTTTCTTAGAATAAACGGCTTACGCTGCTTCTGCATCATTCTTTCAGGATCAGCGATAGAATAAATAATAAATTTATTAACATTATAGTTGGAAATAACCCTGAATCAGGCAGACTGTCCGACAATTTCCTTTCGTCATTGCGAGCGACCGAAGGGAGCGTGGCAATCTAATCATAAAGCTGATAGCTGACAACTGAATGCTGAAAACTAAAAATGAGATTGCTTCGTCGCTTTGCTCCTCGCAATGACCATTCTTGGACAGCCTGCAAGCTACAGGAAACTTAATGGATCTAATACACCATGGTTGACAATATTGTATCCATAGTTGGAAGACCAAATGTTGGCAAATCAACTCTGTTCAACCGTCTTCTTGGAGAAAAAAAGGCAGTAGTTTCTGATTTTCCTGGAACAACAAAGGACAGAAACTATGCCAAATGCTTCTGGTCAGGCAAGAGCTTCCTCCTTGTTGATACAGGCGGGTTTGAACTAAATCCGAAAGAAAAACTTAAAACGTTAGTAAGAGAACAGACATTAACAGCAATAGAAGAATCCTGTGTTTTAATCTTTTTGCTGGATGGGAGAGAAGGGATTAATCCAATCGACAGAGAGATATCAGACCTCTTGAGAAAATCCAATAAAAAAATCATCTATGTTGTAAATAAAATTGACAACCCTAAAGATGAAGCAATGGCTCTCCCTTTTTATGAGCTAGGGATTAATAATTTTTTTTACATTTCATCAATACACGGATTAGGAATTGGAGAACTTCTTGATGAGATTATAAGTTATTTAAGTGCAGACCCGCATAAAGAACAGGATACTCAGCAACCGCTGGTAAAGATTGCAGTGTTAGGGCGTCCTAATGTTGGCAAATCATCTATTATAAATTCCATTTTAGGGAAACAGCGCTTTCTTGTAAGTGAGACACCGGGAACAACTGTTGACTCAATAGACATCTCATTAAAAACAGAAGATGAGGAGTTTTTATTTGTTGACACTGCAGGTATCAGAAAAAAATCAAGGATAAAAACAACCCTTGAGAAGGGTAGCACCTATTATTCAATAAAAAGCCTGAAAAAATGTTATGTTGCTGTCCTGGTAGTTGATGCCGCAGAAGGTGTAACAGACCAGGACCTAAAGATTGCAAATCTAATCCACAATGAAGGGAAAGGTTTTCTTTTTGTAGCCAATAAATGGGATATTGTTAAAGATAAAAATCTAAAACCTGAGCATCTTCAGAATGCCGGTATTTCAAACTTAAAAGATATAGCTGCAGATGAAAGAACTACAATAACAAAGAAGGAATATGCTGATTTCATCAGAAACCGCTTAGGCAATATTGACTATGCAAATATAATTTTTACTTCAGCAAAAACAGGATATGGCATCAAAAGTATCCTGTCACTGATATCCAAAACCTTTAAAGAAGCGACAAAAAGGATACCAACTTTTGAACTTAATAACCGCCTCTCCTCCTGGATACTAAAACACCATCCCCCTATGTTCCAGGGAAAAGAAGTTAAAATAAAGTATATGCACCAGATAAACACAGCTCCTCCAAGATTTCAGATATTTGTAAATTATCCAAAAGGAATACCAACGCACTATTGCCGCTATTTGGAAAAAAACATCAGGAATGACTTTGAATTTGCAGGAATACCAATAAGGATAAGTTTTAAAAAATAATATCTACTTCCCGTTAAGTTGCTTTGTCCCGAGATAAATATAATGAAAACCTGAGGTTATTGTTAAAATAGTTGTAAAAATAATAAATATTTTGAGTAACTTCACAGGAATAGAAACTTCAACTCCGTTAATCACCAATGCAATAAATACAGTTGATATTTGAAAAGCAGTAGTAACCTTTCCAATAATAGTTGGACTGGCTTTAAAATTGTTTGTTATAAATTGTATGACTACTGCGCCCATGACTATAACGAGTTCTCTGCTGATGAGAATAATTGTAAACCATAACGGAATCAATACTGGATTTTTAATTGTAAGCACAACGAATGATGATATAAGAAGAAACTTGTCAGCCAGAGGGTCAAGAATTGAACCAAGTTCGGTCTTAATTCCCCTGGTTCTTGCGATATAACCGTCAACTCCATCTGTAATTCCAGCAAGACAAAAAAGCAGCAGTGCGTAGGATTTCCATCCATAAGCTAATAGAATTATGAAAAAAGGAACAAACAGAATTCTTATAATTGTAATCCAGTTGGCAAGATTCATCTTTATATTTACTTAAGTGGATTATTTTAATATCATAAACCTTAAAAGCAGGATGTTTTTTGTCCTCTTAATTTATAGAACAGGTATCCACCGCTTGTCAAGATTAAGATCTTTCACCTTTTTAGACCTTTGCAATAAGGCTTTAATAATCTCCTTTAATAAGCAGTTCAGCTATCTGAATTGCATTAAGAGCTGCTCCTTTACGGAGGTTATCTGACACAATCCACATATTTAATCCATATTTAACTGTGTCATCCCTTCTTATTCTCCCTACAAAGCTTGGATCCTTTCCGGCAGCATTTATTGCCAGAGGATATTCCTTTTCCGATGGATTGTCTACCACTACTACTCCTGGCGCTTTTTTGAGAATTTCTCTTGCCTTCTCAGGAGAAATCTCTCTTTCAAACTCAACATTCACTGACTCTGAGTGACTGTGGAAAACAGGGACTCTTACTGTAGTTGCTGTAACTGCTATTGAATCATCTCCCATTATTTTCTTCGTTTCATTAACCATTTTTATTTCTTCCTTTGTATAGCCGTTTTCAAGGAAAGAATCTATGTGCGGTATACAGTTAAATGCAATCTGATGAGGAAACACTTTCTTCTCAACCTCTTTGAAATTAAGCATATCCTTTGTCTGTTTCATCAGCTCTTCCAGAGCCTTCCCGCCAGCACCTGATACTGCCTGATATGTAGAAACAACTACTCTTTTAATCTTTGCGTAATCATGGAGAGGCTTTAAAACAACCACCATCTGGATTGTTGAGCAGTTCGGGTTTGAAATTATACCGGAATGCTTTCTCAGGGCATGGGGATTAACCTCGGGAACGAGCAGAGGAACATGTTTTTCCATTCTGAAAGCACTGCTGTTATCAACGACAACAGCCCCTGATTCAACAGCCTTTGGGGCAAATTCGAGGCTCCTTGATGCCCCGGCTGAAAAGAGGGCATAATCTATGCCCTTAAATGAATCATTATCTAACTTTCTTACTTTTATATCCTGACCGTTAAATTTAAGAGTTTTCCCTGCTGACCTTTCTGAAGCCAGAAGCCTTAATTCGTTAACTGGAAATTTTCTTTCCTCAAGTATTGAAATAAATTTACTCCCTACTGCTCCGGTAGCACCTGCTATTGCAACGTTAAACTTTTTAGACATTATCAAATTGCCTCCACAAAATTATTAATTTTTTAAATTAATCTGTCTCTACTCTCACTTGCCTTATTAATTGTCAATACCATTTCTTCTACAGCTCTGCGAATCCCGACAAAAACAGATCTCGCAATTATACTGTGTCCTATATTGAGCTCTTCTATCCCGTCTATTCTGACTATATCTATAACATTTTTATAATTCAGCCCGTGTCCTGCATTAACTTTAATATTATTATCAAGTGCTTCAACAACAGCATTCCTGATTGCCATCAATTCCTTTTCCGCAACAGCAGGATCTTTTGCCTCTGAATATTTTCCTGTATTGATTTCAATATGGTCAAAATTGATTTTTTTACAGACTGCAAGCTGTTTTATAACAGGGTCTATAAAAACACCGACCTTGATTTTGCTCAACTTAAGATTCTCATTTGTTCTTCTCAGCTTATCCAACATACTTGCAATGTCAAGCCCTCCCTCGGTTGTAACTTCTTCTCTCCTCTCAGGAACAAGTGTAACTGTATCCGGTCTTACGGAACAGGCAATTTTCACCATCTCCTTGGTTGGAGCCATTTCAAGATTTAACTTTGTCCTGATAACTTCTCTTAGAATTTTCAAATCTCTTTCCTGTATATGCCTGCGGTCCTCTCTCAAATGGATTGTTATCCCGTCAGCTCCTGCAAGCTCTGCCTCTATGGCAGCCCATACGGGGTCAGGCTCTATTGTTTTTCTTGCCTGTCTCAAAGTAGCCACGTGATCAACATTAACTCCAAGCTTCAAGACTCTTACCTCCATTCAAAAACAATTTAAATTTTGATAAATTATTCCAACCTTCAAATCTCTTGCAAAGTTCGCAACAGCTAACAACGCATCTGCAAACATTTCTTTAATTATTTTTTACTTCGCTATCTATATCCTCTTTATGAGAATATCAATTACAATATTAGATATTCCTTATCGCATCAATAATTTTTACAGCCATAGAAATTTCTTTAACGTCGTGAACTCTTACTATATCCGCTCCGTTAAGAACCGCTGCACATACTGTTGCCAATGTGCCTTCCAGTCTCTCCCCTTTTTCAGCTGAAAGAAGGCTTCCTATGAATGATTTTCTGGAAGTGCCAATCATTAATGGCTTTCCGAGGTCTTTAAACTCAGTAAGTTTTTTTAATATAAGCAGGTTTCCCCTGACTCCCTTTCCAAATCCGATACCCGGATCAATTATAATTTTATTACGGTTCACTCCGGAGCTTTCTGCTTTTATTATACTATTCCTCAACGAATCTTTTATTTCACTTATAAGATTATTGTAGCTGATATTCTTTTGCATATCTTCTGGAGTGCCTCTTATATGAGAAAGAACAAGAGCGCAATTGAATTCCCCTGCGACTTCTGAGATAGACCCATCAAACTTCAATCCGCTAATATCATTAACAATATCAGCCCCTGAATCAAGTGCCGCCCTTGCAACCTCACTTTTATACGTGTCAATAGAAATGGGAACATTAATTTCTTTCCTGAGTTTTTTTATAATTGGAATTACCCTTGACAGTTCTTCTTTAGCAGGAATTCTCCTGCTCCCGGGTCTTGTTGATTCACCGCCTACATCAATTATATCAGCCCCGTTTTTAACCATATCATGAGCATGTTTCAGTGCAATATCAGAATTCATATATTTTCCACCATCATAGAAAGAATCCGGAGTTACATTCAGTATCCCCATAATCAACGTTCTTTTCCCGAGATCAAAGACCTTATCTCCTATCAACAAAGATCTTCCCATTATCTTTACCTCTTTTATCTTTGCCTCTTTCCCTTCAGAAAATGCGGGGTTAGAAAACCCCGCCTATCGACCTGTCTGCCGACAGGCAGGTAGGCGGGACATTCTTGTCCCGCTATTCCCTAATTTCATTAAATTCTAAATTCGAAGCACTAAATCCTAAACAAATTCAAATGACCAAAGTCCAAAATTCAAAACGGTTTGGAACATTAGAATTTTGAATTTTGATATTGTTTAGAATTTCGGATTTAGAATTTAGAGTTTTTTAACCTCACTCTTGTTTGATTATAGGAAAAGATGGGCTATCCAGTCTTTCAGGCTACAGGGGCAACAGCTTTTATTCCATTTACTATCTCATCAATCTCCGGACCTTCAAGCACTTCTTTTTCAAGCAGTGCTTTTGCAAGAGCATGAAGAGTATCAATTCTTTCAAGGATAAGGGATTTTGCCCTGTTGAAATTTTCCATTACAATCTTTTTAACCTCTTTGTCTATTGCTACTGCCGTAGCCTCGCTGTAATCCCTGTGCTGGGTAATTTCTCTTCCAAGAAATATCGCTTCTTCTTTTTTGCCAAAAGACAAAGGTCCCAACTCTACGCTCATCCCCCACTCACAAACCATTTTACGGGCAAGCTCTGTTGCTCTTTCAATATCATTTCCGGCACCGGTAGTAGGATGGGATAAGACAATCTCCTCTGAAGCCCTCCCTCCCAAAAGAATAGCAATATTGCTATTTAAATACTCTGCAGGATAAGTATGTTTTTCATCAATTGGCAGCTGCTGAGTTAATCCTAAAGACATTCCTCTTGGAATTATTGTAACCTTATGAATAGGATCTGTTCCGGGAATCAACTTTGCCACCAAAGTATGGCCTGCCTCATGATAGGCAGTATTCTTTTTCTCCTCATCACTTATAATCATGCTTTTTCTTTCAACACCCATCAGAACCTTGTCTTTGGCCTGCTCAAAATCAGGCATTTCCACTTTTTCCTTGCCAACCCTTGCTGCATAAAGCGCAGCTTCATTTACCAGGTTTGCCAGATCTGCGCCGGAAAAGCCTGGAGTCCCTCTTGCAATTACCCTTAAATCTACATTGCCGTTAAGCGGTATCTTTTTTGTATGTACTTTCAGTATTCCTTCTCTTCCTTTAACATCAGGCCTTGGAACAACTACCTGACGGTCAAACCTGCCAGCTCTGAGCAGGGCAGGGTCAAGAACATCGGGGCGGTTTGTTGCTGCAATTAAAATCACTCCCTCATTTGATGCAAACCCGTCCATCTCAACAAGCAGCTGGTTAAGAGTCTGCTCTCTTTCGTCATGCCCTCCTCCCAAACCCGAGCCTCTGTGTCTTCCAACAGCATCTATTTCATCAATAAAAATTATGCACGGGGCATTTTTCTTCCCCTGCTCAAAGAGGTCTCTTACTCTTGATGCTCCTACTCCAACAAACATTTCAACAAAATCAGATCCGCTGATCGTGAAAAAAGGGACATTTGCTTCACCTGCAATCGCTCTTGCCAACAATGTCTTTCCAGTCCCGGGAGGACCTATGAGCAGAACCCCTTTTGGTATCTTTCCCCCTAATCTCTGAAACTTCTGCGGGTCTTTTAAAAACTCAATAATTTCCTCAACCTCTTCCTTGGCTTCATCAACACCTGCAACATCTTCGAAAGTAACCCTGTTTTTATTTTCTGTTAAAAGCTTTGCCCTGCTTTTACCAAACGAAAGAGCTTTATTCCCCCCTACCTGCATCTGCCGCATCATGAATATCCATATCCCGAAAAGTATTAATATTGGAAGCCATGATGAAAGGAATACCAGATACCAAGGGCTTGTTGGCAGAGGTTCAACTGTTATACGGATATTTCTTTCCCGGAGCATTGTTATCAGCTGCGCATCATTGGGTGTATAGGTCTTGAAGCTTGTACCATCATCCTTTTTACCTTCAATATTATTTTCCTGAATCGTTACTTCAGAAATCTTTCCCTGCTCAATCATTTTGATAAAGTCAGAATAATTTATCTTTTTTTTATCATCTTTTGGGGTACTGAAGGCATTGAAGAGAACAATGGTAAAAATAATCAGTATTGCCCATAAAAGAATATTTTTATAGAGCTGATTCACAATTAACCACCTTTCATTACTGACAATTTTGATTTTTTTCAATTAGAGTAAGAAAGAATTCTTTAATTGTCAAGGGATTTTCCTTTATCATCAATTAGTTAAAACTAAGGTAGAATTTCATATTTTCATTTACGACTTTCTCTGGATTTTCTCAATATTTCTATTACATCACATTACCCAAATAAATATATGTTTAATAATTAATTAAGAGTAAATATTTTTTATAAGTGAATTACCCTCCCAGCAAGCTGGGGGGCATCTAAAAACTTAAATCGAGTTGATCATCATGTGCAATCTCTTCGAAAACTCTCTTGGTAAATTCTTCAAGCTCCTTTGTAAACAAATTCTTCCTATATTTTGGTATCCATACAAAATGATATTTCAGATCATATACTGCATGTTTCCATCTTCTAACTGGACTCATGCAATTAATTATGGCATATATCAATTCATTAATCGAGGACTGCTTTCATCTCCCCATCAAGCTGGGGAGTATTCAGCAGTGTTTTTTATAAATTAAACTTTGAGAGTAACTCCGGAGATGAAATCAGAAACAGAAAATAAAAAGAAAAGACTGTTAATTTTTTATACCTTTTTAATAATTTTACTATCCCTTACTATTTATTCAGATTCTTTAGAAGTCCCATTTCATTACGATGACCAGATGGCAATCGTAACCAATTATTCAATAAGACATTTAGATAACATTCCCAAAATACTCTTATCCAATCCTACAAGAGCTGTTTCAAACCTTTCTTTTTCTTTGAACTACTATTTTTGCAAACTTGAACCCTTTGGCTATCATTTGGTGAATCTGTTTTTTCATATTTTAAATGGGATATTGGTTTATTTAATTTTAAACTTAATTTTTACGTCTATCCCTTTAATACCGTTTGTTTCTGCCTTAATTTTTGTTTCTCATCCAATTAATGTGGAGTCAGTAACTTACATTTCAAGCCGGGCAGGGTTGATGAGCACAACCTTTTTTCTGTTGTCATTTTATCTTTTCATGGAATTCAGGAATTCAGATTTTAGCTTCAATAAAAAAATCCTGTTTTATTTCTTGATGATATTCTCCTATATACTTTCAGTCGGGTCAAAGGAGATTGGGATTACCTTGCCGGTGGTTTTAATCCTGTATGAATTCTGCTTTTTTAATAAAAATGAGCAAGCTCTTTCATGGTTTTCTGCTTTCAAAAATAAAATCTTTTATCTCCCTTTTTTTGCAATAATTCTTATGGCTTTTATTGTGAGGTATTACACTATCGGTTCTTTTTTTCATCCTACATTTACACGGAATCCTTATGTAAACTTTTTAACCCAGATTAACGTAACAATATCTTATATAAAGCTTCTTTTCCTTCCTGTTAATCTTAACGTGGACCGTCATTTCCCTTTAACCACAAGTTTTAATTTTACTACCCTTTGCTTTTCCGGTATAATTTTATTTATTTTCTGCTTAGCCTTTATATGTTTTAAAAACCGTAGTGAGATTTCTTTTTCTATTCTCTGGTTTTTTATAACTATTTCTCCCACGTCAGTTATCCCTCTTGAGGATGTGATGAGTGAACGATGGCTTTATCTTCCTTCAATAGGGTTTTCAATTTTCCTTTCCATGTCTCTTTATCGAATCTTTTGTAGGGGACGACCTCTGTGTCGTCCCTCTTTTTGGGCGGACAGGAACGTCCGCCCCTACTTCTATGCCTTTAGCCGAAGCAATCCACCCTCACCCCCTTTTATTACCTTGCCTGACGGCAGGCAGGAAGTAGGGCTGGGGGGATTTTTACGAAGGATTCCTTTCATTACTATTGTCTCAGCATTAATTATTTTGTTCTTTTCCATTGATACATACCAACGGAATTTAGTATGGAGTGACTGGATAAGCCTTTGGGAAGATACTGTTAAAAAATCTCCTCTAAATGCAAGAGCATTTTTGAACTTAGGAGTAGGTTATGAAAAAAAGGAGATGTTTAATGAAGCCATTGCTGCTTACAGGAGAGCTATAGAGATAGAGCCTTACCATGTTAAGGCTCATGCCAATCTCGGAACAGTATTTTCAAGGTTTAACAACTTCAGGGACGGCATCAGAGAATTAGAGATTGCTATAAAAATTAACCCGGAACTTGATGCAGCATATTTTAACCTCGGGACAACATATAAAAAAATGGGACTGCTTGATGAGGCAGTTATTGAGTATGAAAAAGCGCTGAGTCTGAAGCCTGATGATGAACTTATCAGGAGAGTGCTGATTAAGGTCATAAAACAGAGAGAAGTAATGAATGAGGAAATGAAAGACCCGGTAAAAGCCAAAGAAATAAAAAAGAAGCTCTCTGACAGCTATTATAACCTTGGAGCGATTCAGTTGATGGATAATGTGTATAATAAGGCAGAGGATTTTTTCAAGAAGGCTCTGGGCTATAATAACAGTAATATAATGGCAAAACTAAATTTAGGTAATGTATATTATTTAAAAGGAGAATTTGATGAGGCTATAAAGGAATTCAAAGAAGTTGTTAAAACTGATCCAAAGTTTTATAAAGCTTATTGGAATCTTGGTTTAGTTTATAAAGCTAAAGGTGATAAGGTTAATGCATTAGAGGTTTTTAAAAAATATTCAAAAGTTGAACCAGAAAATAGTGTTCTGAAAAAAGAGATTGAGGATTTAAGCAGATGAGCAGGAAGAAGCTGTCTTTTTTTGCTATGATTATCCAATGCCAGAAGGATTTGTTAATGTTCAGGGGGTTTTGCTCGCTTCAATAAAAGATATTGCTGCAATGAAAATGGTCGCTGTTTCTCAGAGAGGGAACAGAAGAGATTGTATTGATATTTATTACTTACTTAATATATTTTCTTTGGAAGAAATATTAAAATTTACCCAAAAAAAATATGAATAATTTGACATTTATCATGGATTGAGAGGGTTGGTGTATTTTAAAGATGCAGATGATGACCTTGAAGTGAAGAGAATAAAAATTTTTGATAAAAAATTAACCTGGGAAAAAGTAAAAACTGGAATTCTCAAAAAAGTAAAAGAATTTCAAACTATGAAAATGGGTAAATAATAGATGAATAAACTTTCAAAATCCTTTTTAATAGTTATTTTTTCCACCATATATCTCTTTTTACTAACCTCATATTCTCCAATAGTTCCATCATTAACTCCTTCAAGCATAATAATTGACAACTTTTCAAAAACTATATCAAAAAACGTAATACCTCCTGGTTGGGAAGCAAAGGAAAATGAAGGCAAAGTAGATTGCTCAATTGCAAAGCATGAAACAGGCAACTTAGTGTTTCATATAAAAAGTAAAGGCACATCAGTTGGAATTTATAAAACCTTAGAGATAGATATAAAACAGTATCCATATTTTTCATGGAAGTGGAAGGTGTCCAAACTTCCTCCGAATGGAGATGTTAGATCGAAAAGCACTGATGACCAGGCAGGAAACATCTACCTTGTCTTTCCCGGTGGTTTCCCTGAACAACTTCGCAGTAAAATAATTTCTTATCTCTGGGAAAGCAATGCTCCTAAAGGTCTGATGACAACAAGCCCTAAAAGAGGTAACACAAAAAATGTTGTAGTTGAAAGCGGAAAAGAAAAACTCGGCGAGTGGATAACAGAGAAGAGAAATGTTTGCGAGGACTATAAAAAACTTTTTAATGAAGAACCTGTAAAAACGGTAAAAATCTGCATCTGGATTGACTCGGATGATACTGAAAGCGAGGCAGAAGCATTCTATGACGACCTGATGTTTTCAAAAAATTAAGGAAAAAAGCGGGATTGGAAGGCTTGAGAATGTTGTTGGCAAAAGCTAAGGCTGAAGAAACTGTGTTATGTTTTTCTTTTGTCATTGCGAGCGACCACAGGGAGCGTGGCAATCTCTTTTTTCGCTATTGGTATTATTGAGATTGTGGAGCTTGTTCCGAGCGAAGCGAAGGAATCTGCTCAGGGTTTGCTTCGGCTTTGCCTCGCAACCGTTTCACTCCTCGCAATGACATTGCGTATTTATATTGCCGAGTACAGTATTATTTGCAATTTCTCCCAACAGGCTATTGCTATAACCTTTCTTGATTCTAACCTCAACTAATTTGCCTATCAGACTCCTGTCCCCTTCAAAATTTACAACTTTATTTTCTCTTGTTCTTCCTGTCAGCTTTCCATCTCCTTTCGCACTCTCCCCTTCAACCAGAATTTCTTTAATCCTCCCCTCTTCCATCTTATTCTTTCTGAGCGTTATTGCTTTTTGCAGATTCTGTAACTTTGAAAACCGCTTGCTTTTTTCTTCATCAGAAAGAGTCTCTTTCAGGCTCAAAGCAACAGTTTGGGGTCTTGGAGAATATTTAAAGGAATAAATAGAGTCATATTCTACTTCTTCAAGAATCCTTAAAGTGCCATTGTAATCCTCTTCTGTCTCACTGGGAAATCCCACAATTATATCTGTAGAAATTCCTGTATTTGGGATTCTTTCTCTCAGCATATCTACTTTCTCTTTATATTCCTCAACTGTATATTTCCTCTTCATGAGTTTTAAGATTTTATTTGACCCTGACTGCACAGGAAGATGCATATGTTCACAAACTTTGGGAAGCCCTGACATTGCATTGATAAGCTCAACAGAAAAATCCTTTGGATGGGATGTAATAAACCTTATTCTTTCAATTCCGCTAATCTCATTAATTTTCCCAAGAAGATTTATAAAATCTCTTCCATTTCCATTCTCTGCTTTATAGGAATTAACGTTCTGTCCAAGCAGTGTAATTTCCCTAAACCCATCCTTTGCAAGATTTTTTATTTCATCTACAATCTCTTTCTCGCTCCTGCTCCTTTCCGGTCCTCTCACATAAGGCACAACACAATAAGAGCAGAAGTTGTTGCACCCCTCCATTACTGTTACCAACGCTTTAACCCCGTCCTCTCTCTTTGCACCAATGCCAAAAGACTGTGTCAAACCAGCCTCGTTAATATCCTCAGATGATTCAGAATCGCGGGAAGGCGCAACGTTAACCACTTTCTTTCTTTGTCCAAGCTCTTTTAAAAACTGAGGCAATTTTGAAAAATTCAATGTCCCGAACACAAGGTCAACCTCTGGCGCCCGTTCAATTATTTTCTCCTTTTCCCTCTGGGCAATGCACCCACATACGCCTATTTTTAGGTTCGGGTTCTTTCTCTTTAATCTCTTCAACCTTCCAATCTCAGAAAAAACCTTTTGCTCGGACTTCTCCCTTATAGTGCAGGTGTTGAGGAGTATCAGGTCTGCCTTTTCTTTTTCCTGAACAAACCCGTAACCAGCGCTCTCCAGAATCCCAGCAATCTTCTCCGAATCATGTTCATTCATCTGGCATCCATAGGTCTGGATGAAGACTTTCAAGTTTTTATTTAATCCTTTCATTGGATTTACTTTTTATTCCTGTATCTATTTTGCATACATTTATATGCACTTGGCATACAAAAGTCAAATTCTCTCAAAAAAGGCTATTAAAATTCCATATCAGTAAAACTTTTATGGTATGAAAACCATATCTTTACAAATGAATTATAATTAGAATATATTTTAGCATTATTTGCATAATTCAATCACTGCAATCTTTCTTAAATCTCTGTAATCCTAAAAAGTAAGGAGAAAAAATGTACAGCAAAGATGTCGATATGAAATTTCTGTCCAAAATGATGATAAATACCCATCCTATGCGATTCAGGGAGAATTTCTGGTCAGTATTTGATGAAACAGTTAAACCAGATTTATCAAAAGAACCGGTTATTTTTGACCTTGGAACAGGACCCGGGCTGTTTCTAAAGGATATTGATGAAAGATTAAGCAAAGCAAAACTCTACGGCTATGATTCAAGCAAGGTGATGATAAAAACAGCGGAAAAACTTGTCTTCAAAAACGCAAAAGTAAAGTTTGAATTAAAGGATATTGTAGATAAATCATTCAGATTCCCAAGAAATGACATTGATTTAATCACAATTAACTTCACATTTCACAATATCAATTATCCTGTGCCGCTGCTTAAAAAAATAATAAAATCTCTCGCTGAGAAAAAAGGAATTTTCTTAATCTATGACTGGGTCAGGTCGCCTCTTAAGGCATATCTTGAATTCCATCAGTCCCTGCCAATGAATATAGATATTGAAAAACTTTATACAAGGTTCTCAGAACATAACCGCTACTCGCTTGAAGACATAGAATGGCTTCTTGCTGATAACGGATTTAAAATAAATAAAATTGAGAAGCTAACTGATTTGCATTGCTTGTTCATAGCCTCTGTTTAGAAATAAATATTTTTTCACTTGCATTTTAACCGCATTTTTGAAAAAAGTATTAAAATACCAGATACTCTAAACGCATTGAAGCAAAAAACACTTTGTAATTCCGCTTGATAAACATAGTAAAAAGGAAACTCTTTTGGATAACATAACTGTTCTTGGGGCTGGAAGCTGGGGTACAAGCCTGGCAAATGTTCTGGCTGACAACGGTTTTGAAGCAAAGCTCTGGGTATATGAAAAAGACCTTGCTGAAGAGATAAGGCTCAGACATGAAAACCCAATCTATCTTCCGGGAATACCTCTTTCAGAAAAAATCATTCCATTAAACTCCATTGAAGATGCCTGCAAAAACGCCAAGATTATAGTCTCTGTAATCCCGTCTCAATATGTAAGGAATATCTTAAATCAGGCAAAAGAATATATTGAACCCGGAACAATTTTTGTAAGCGCTTCAAAAGGGATAGAAAATATAACGCTTCTTACTATGTCAAAAATATTCTATCAGATTTTTGCTGAAAGAAGTGACATTAAATTTACAGCTCTGGGAGGTCCAACCTTTGCTGCAGAAGTCGGCAAGAAGTTTCCGACTGTTACTGTTCTTGCTGCGGAAGACCATGTTGTAGGAACATATGTTCAGAGAATCCTGAGCAATAAATATTTCCGTGTTTATACCAACGATGACCTGACAGGCGTTGAGCTTGGCGGAGCAATTAAAAATGTTATGGCTATTGCCGCAGGCATAACAGCAGGGCTTGAATGCGGACACAATACCTTGGCTGCCCTTATAACAAGAGGAATCGCAGAGATGTCAAGGCTTGGGATTGCAATGGGCGCAAAACTTCTAACCTTTGCAGGGCTTGCAGGAATCGGAGACCTTGTTTTGACCTGCACAGGGGACTTAAGCCGTAACCGTTCTGTAGGAATGAAAATCGCAAAAGGTATGAAGCTGGATGAAATATTGAAGGATATGAAAATGGTTGCTGAAGGAATTAAAACTGCGGAATCCGTTGTAGGGCTTACAAAAAAATATAATGTAGAAATGCCGATTTGTGAGCAGGTCTATGAAGTCCTTTTTAAAAACAAAGAACCTAAACAGGCAATTTCAGACCTCATGGGAAGAGATTTGAAAAGTGAATTTCAGGAAGGACTTCTTTGAAAGAAGCTCAAAAGTCAAAAATTAAATTTTTTTTATTTTGTATTTTTACTCAACCCCTTCAATCCTTGGAACATTGAACCTTTTTGCTGGAGAAAATTATTAATTGAATACTGGAAATTTAAAAAATATTTTAAAAGATGTCAAGTCTGGAAAAACCACCATTGATAAAGCAATAAAAGAATTAAAATTTCTCTCCTTTGAAAACCTCCACTTTGCGAGAGTTGACCATCATCGAAGCTTAAGAAAGGGATTTCCTGAAGTAATTTTCTGTCAGGGTAAAACCCCAGAACAGATAGAAAAAATTTCAAAAAGCATACTTTCAAGAGGTCAGGACCTTCTTGCCACAAGAGCAAACGATGAAGCCTATCAGGCTATTTTATTAGTATCCAAAGATGCAATATATAACCAGACAGGCAGAACTGTAGTAGTTAGAAGGCAGAAAAAAAAACCAACAAAAGGTTTAGTTCTGGTTGTAAGCGCAGGGACCTCGGACATCCCTGTTGCAGAAGAAGCATATGTTACTGCTGAAACTCTTGGAAGCAGGGTTGAAAAGCTTTATGATGTCGGAGTTGCAGGAATACACAGACTTCTGGCAGAAACAAAGAAGCTGTTTGAAGCACGGGTTTTAGTGGTAGTTGCTGGAATGGAAGGAGCTCTTGCTAGCGTCATAGGAGGAATAGTGGACAAGCCGATTATTGGTGTTCCAACAAGCATTGGATATGGCGCAAGCTTTAATGGTATTTCAGCGCTTCTGACAATGCTCAACAGCTGCTCATCCGGAATTGCAACAGTTAATATTGATAACGGATTCGGTGCCGGCTACATTGCGCACAGCATTAATATTTTAGGAGAAACAACACAGAGGTAAAGACGAGATAACGTAACTGTAAAATCCTAAATTCGAAATCCTAAATTCTAAACAAGCGCAAATGTTCAAAATACAAATGACCTAAACAAAAGAAAAATTTTGAAATTTGAATTTGTTTACCCCGCTTAGAAATTTTACTTTCTAACGGGGTTTAGGATTTAGATATTGGTATTTAGGATTTAAATTAGGCTTTCAATTTAAATACTGAAGATAGTGGTTAGTTAGGCAAATGGCAAAAGGGATTTTCATTACAGGAACTGATACAGGCGTAGGCAAAACAATTATCTCCTGTGCGCTGGCTGCGCTTTTAAAAAAACGCTTTGTAGATGCAGGTGTAATGAAGCCAATTGAAACAGGATGCAAAGTTAAAAAAGGAAAACTTTTCCCTGAAGATGCAGCCATGCTTAAAACCTATGCAGGAATTTCAGACAAATTGGAAGATATATCTCCCTGCAGATTTAAAAGCCCTTTAGCTCCTATGGCTGCATCATTGGTCGAGAAAAAAAAAGTCAACATGGAAAGAATAAAAAATTGTTTTGAGCAGTTAAAAAAAGCACATGATTTTTTAATCATAGAAGGAATAGGGGGACTGCTTGTGCCAATCAAAAAAAACCTTTTTGTCTCTGACCTCATAAAATCTTTTAATTTTCCTGTCATAATTGTATGTCATCCAGGCCTTGGAACTCTTAACCATACCCTGCTGACATTCAGGGAAGCAAAAAGGTCAAATCTAAGAATAAAAGGAATAATAATCAATAATTACGATTATGAATCCAAAGACTTAGCATACAGAACAAATCCAGCAATAATAAAAAAACTTCTAAAGCCTGAATTTGTAATCCCTTTCCCAAGATTAAAAAAATTAAAATACAATACTATTTTAAATGCTGCTGAAAAGCATCTGAAAGCGGTAGCTGATATTTTGGTTGATAAATGAAATATTCTGAGGTTTAAATGAAAAAATCAAAATCAGAGAAAACAAAATCAGTTCAGGGTTTACAGGAAGAAAATATTCCTGAAACTCTTCCTGTCCTCTCGCTCATGAGTTCAATAATTTTTCCGCATGATGTCCTGTCCCTCGAAATTGCAAGAAAGCTTAACCTGAATACAATTAAAAACAGGGTATCAGAGGGAGGGCTTGTCGCGCTTGTCCTCCAGAAAGATCTGAGCAAAAGCGAGATATCTTCAAAAAACCTATCCAGAGTCGGAGTTGCCTGCAGGGTTATAAATAAAATGAACCTCACGAACAACACTGTTCAGGCAGTATTTCAGGGGATAATAAGAATTGAAATAGAAAAAATCATTAAGACCGTGCCGTGTATAGTGGCAAAAGTCAAACCCATTTTCTGCCCTGATGAAAAATCAAAGGAAATCACGCTTATTATAAGAAAGGTAATGCAGTATTTTGAAGAACTGGTATCGCTTGATGAAAAATACCCAAAGGAACTGATAACAATTTTGAAAAGGAATATTCAGGGACCCTGCCGTTTTGCTGACCTTGTAGCCACTTATTCTAACTTTGCAATAACTGAAAAACAGAAAATTCTTGAAGTGTTAAACTGCAGGGAAAGACTCTTAAAACTGGCTTCAATGCTCGGCATGGAAGTTAAAAAATTAAAGATTGAATCTGATATAATAGGAAAAATAGAACAGGACCTTGACAAATCACAGAAGGAATACTTTCTTAGGCAACAACTTAAGATTATTAAAAAAGAACTCGGAGAAGAAGAGCCTCAGGAAACAGAAATTAGAAACCTCAAGAAAAAATTAGAATCATTGAACATCCCCTCTGGGGTAAAAAAAGAAGTTTTCAAAGAAATCGACCACCTCTCAATAATAACATCTTCAACTGCTGAATATCTTGTTATAAGGAACTACATTGACTGGCTGATAGAAATGCCTTGGGACAAATCCACAAAAGATACGATTGACATAAAAAAAGCAAGAGAGATTCTTGACTATGACCATTACGGGCTGGAGAAAATTAAAGAAAGAATAATTGAATTTCTCTCAGTGCTTAAAATAAAAAAAGAATTAAAAGGACCAATCCTCTGCCTTGTAGGACCTCCGGGAACAGGAAAAACCTCACTTGGAAAATCCATAGCAAAAGCCATGGGAAGAGCCTTTGTTAGAATTTCTGTAGGAGGAATGAGAGATGAGGCTGAAATAAAAGGACATCGCAGAACATATGTCGGAGCAATGCCCGGAAAAATCATTCAGGAAATCAAAAGAGCCGGAAAAAACAACCCTCTGTTCATGATTGATGAAATTGATAAGATGGGGGCAGATTTCAGAGGCGACCCGTCCTCTGCAATGCTTGAAGTTTTAGACCCTGAGCAGAATTCATCATTTTCAGATCATTATCTCAACATACCATTTGACCTCTCAAAAGTTTTCTTTATAACTACCGCGAATATCCTTGATTATATACCAGGACCATTACGTGACAGAATGGAAGTGATAGAGATTTCAAGTTATACCGAGGAAGATAAACTTATTATTGCAAAAAAATACCTCCTCTCAAAACAGCTTGAAGCAAACGGATTATCAGAAAAAGATTTGGAGCTTACTGATAATTCAATAAAAGAAATCATAACAAGCTATACAATGGAAGCAGGCTTGAGAAACCTCGAAAGGCTAATAGGAAATATCTGCAGGAAAATAGCAACCAATATTGCTGCAAATGAACCTTACAAAAAGGTTGTTGATGTGAACGATTTAGAAAGTTTTATTGGGCCCAAAAAATTCCTCCCTGAGATAGCAGAAAGAAGTCCTGAAATTGGAGTCGCAACAGGATTGGCATGGACACCCTTTGGCGGAGAAATTATGTTCATTGAGGCAACCAAGATGAAGGGGCGGGGTGAAATGATAATCACCGGACAACTTGGCGATGTAATGAGAGAGTCAGTTCAGGCTGCAATGAGTTATGTAAGGTCAAAATCAAACGACTTAAACATTCCTGCAGAAAGTTTTTCAGAATTTAATATCCACATTCATTTTCCTGAAGGTGCAATTCCAAAAGACGGACCCTCGGCAGGAGTTGCTGTTGCAATTGCAATAGCATCAATTTTTACTGAAAAACCTATAAGGCACGATGTGGCAATGACAGGAGAAATTACTTTAAGAGGTAAAATTCTTCCTGTTGGCGCTATTAAAGAAAAAGTTCTTGCTGCTTACAGGGCAGGGATTAAAAAAATAATCCTTCCTGTGCAAAATGAAAAAGACCTCTATGACATCCCGCAAAGCATAAAAGATAAACTTTCTTTTTTATTCGTTGATAATGTAAAAGTTGTTTTAAGTGAAATGCTAATTGTTAATTCTAAAAGCAGTTAATTACTTTATAAAAAAAGCAACTATGTCGGATTTTTGAACATTTTTTAACCTAACTTTTCAATACGTTAGAGACAAATCAAGTAAAATGTTCAAAAACTGAACACTTTTCCAAACAGAAAAAATATTTTTTTGTTTTTTTAATCTTAAAAACTACATTTATTTTATTAAAATACAAAGGGTTAGAAGATAATTTATCTAATGCCTGCAAAATGGCACTGATTTTGCATAGTTTCCTAAGATTGGGAAAAATCGTTTTATCAAGATTAGGAAAAGGAGGTTAAAAGGTTTATTATGAAAAAAATTATAATTAAAAAACCAGAGGTGCTGTCACTTGTCATTTTTGCTTTTATTTTCGTATTTAACACAGTTCTTATAAGCTCTGTTTTTTCATCTGATGATATTTCATTAACGACGATACCTAATAAAGGCAAAAAGGGGAAAATTGACAGCGTTATAAAAGAACTGATAGGAAAGTTTTCAGCAAAGGGATTGCCAGAGGCTCAGAAGTTCGCTTCTGAACGCAATATCAAGTTAAAAAATAATAAAGTTGAAGTTATTTTAACCCTGGTAGATGGTTCATCAATTGACAATAATGCTTTATCCTCGCTTGGAGTTGAAGTTGATAAGTCATATGATAATTTAATAAAAGCTTATGTGCCGATATATCGTTTAAAAACTTTAGAAAGCAAATTCCCTGAAATCCAGAGAATAAGACTTCCCTTTAAGCCCTTGGAACTGCATACAAGCGAAGGCGTGAGTCTAACTGGCGCCTCAAGTTGGCAAACATCAGGCTACAAAGGAGCAGGATTAAAGATTGCAGTAATAGACCTCGGTTTTGATAACCTCACAGAAACAAAAGCCCATGGAGACCTTCCGTCAACAGTTATCACACACGATTACACAGGTGCCGGACTTGAAACAGACACTGTCCACGGAACTGCAGTAGCAGAAGCTGTCTATGATATGGCGCCTGATGCACAGCTCTATCTTTATAAAATAGGTGATGAAGTTGACCTTGCAGCGGCAAAAAATGATTCTATAACTAACGGAATAAATATAATTAACCATTCTGTAGGATGGGTAAATACAGGAGCATATAATGGAACTGGAATAATATGCAATATTGCAAATGATGCAAGGACAAACGGAATACTCTGGGTTAATTCAGCAGGTAATTATGCTGCCAAGCATTATGAAGGCATATTTACTGATACAGACGGAGACGGATGGCATCAATACATCTCATCACCAGTTGATGAAATAAACTGGATATCTGCTTCAGCAGGAGAGTATATTTCTGTGTTTTTAAGCTGGGAT
>MGDH01000029.1:0-28766 GCA_001790855.1 Candidatus Schekmanbacteria bacterium RIFCSPLOWO2_02_FULL_38_14
TACTAACCTTTATCCTTCTTGGCAAGATGATGGAGGCAAGGGCAAAGGGGAGGGCAGGGGCAGCCCTTGAAAAACTTCTTGAACTTCAGGCAGACAAGGCACGTCTTATTGTAGATGGAACAGAAAAAGAGGTGCAGGCATCGCAGGTTAAAATCGAAGATATAGTTCTGGTAAAACCCGGGGAAAAGATACCGGTTGACGGAGAGGTGATTGAGGGAGAATCAAGCGTTGATGAGTCAATGCTTACAGGAGAATCAATGCCTGTTGAAAAGAAAATCGGAGACAAGGTAACAGGGGCGACAATCAACAAGTCAGGTTTTTTAAAGATAAAAACTGCAAAAATCGGAAAAGACTCTGTTCTCTCACAAATAATACGGATGGTTCAGGATGCCCAGGCGGATAAGGCACCAATCCAGAGGTTTGCCGATACAGTTTCCAACTACTTTGTTCCTGCAGTCGTCGGTATAGCGGTTATAAGTTTTCTCGTATGGTATTTTGCAATCGGCAAAGAGTTCCTTTTCGCCTTTACCACAATGATTTCAGTTCTTGTAATTGCATGTCCCTGCGCCCTTGGCTTGGCAACACCAACTGCAATTATGGTTGGAAGCGGCATAGGGCTTAATAGAGGAATACTTTTCAAGAAAGCATCAGTGCTTGAAAACATATCAAAACTGAAAGTTGTGCTTTTTGACAAAACAGGAACAATAACAAAAGGGATGCCTGATGTGGTAAACATTGTGGTAAATGGAAGCATGACAGATTCAGAGTTTTTAAAGATTGCAGCTTCAGGAGAAAAACATTCCACTCATCCTCTTGCAGAAGCTGTAGTGAAGAAGGCTAAGGAAAAAAATCTGGAAATACCGGAAGTAAATGAATTTAGCGAAAAAAGCGGACATGGAATTACCTGTAAACTCAACGGAAGCAGTCTTAAAATTGGAAACGTCAAACTCCTCGTAGAATCAGGCATCGATATTTCTCCTCTCTCAAAAAAGGCTGATGAGCTTTCATCACAGGGGAAAACACTGATATATGTTGCCGCCAATGGAAAGCTGTTAGGGATTCTTGCCCTGTCTGATACCATTAAGGAAAACTCATTTGAGGCTATAAAAAAACTCCGCAACATGGGAATTAAAACCTGCATGATATCAGGAGACAACAAGAAAGTTGCCTCATATGTTGCAAAAGAGGTAGGAATTGATGAATTTGAAGCAGAAGTGCTCCCTGAAGACAAAATCAATGCTGTGAAAAAATATCAAAAGGACGGATTGAAGGTTGGAATGGTTGGAGACGGAATCAATGATGCTCCGGCGCTTGCACAGGCTGACATAGGGATTGCCATAGGCTCAGGAACAGATGTTGCAAAGGAGACAGGAGATGTAGTGCTTGTAAAAAATGATCTTCTTGATGTTGAAAGGGCTATAAGGCTTGGCAAAAAGACTCTTACAAAGATAAAACAGAATTTTTTCTGGGCTTTGTTCTATAATGCAATTGGCATACCTTTAGCTGCCGGGCTTTTCTATCCCTCATTTACCCTTCCACCACAATGGTGCGGGCTTGCAATGGCTTTCTCATCAGTATCTGTTGTGAGCAATTCCCTGTTGTTAAAAAGAATTGCCAAGAAGCTTTGAATTTCTGACATATTTTTAATTCAACATTATCCCTGACACTCTTATAATTGGCTTTGAAAGATTTCCTGTTACTGTAACAGGGATAAAACTTCTTCCCCTGCTTCCGCCAATTACAGAAATAAGTTTTCCAAAAGGGCTTTTCCCCATTGTAGTTACCTTTAAGCTTAAATTCAGCCTGCTTTCATTCAATGTTTTCCCAAAATCAATATTCCCTCTCCCTATAACCTTAACATCGTCCCCTGTTGCCTCTAAAACCTTTACAGACCCCCTCCCTTTGAGAAACTTTATCTCGCTTTTTAACTCTGTAAGATATATTTTCGGGAGGAGAGGGAAAATATTTTCAATCCTGAAATTTTTTAATTTGATTGAAACGCTCCCATTTGAAAACGAAAGTCCTTCTTTTGGAACAAATAAGTCAAAAGCCGGTGCTATCGTTCCAATTACTTTGCTTTCCTTGGTATTCTTTGAAGAAAATATTTTGCTCAAATCAAGCTCCTTTATTGTCTCTTCAGCAACCTTATATCCATTGTTCTTGATTACAAGACTCCATCCTGTTTCGCCACCATAAGCCTTGCAGTCAAAATCAAGACTTTTCCTTAAAATTATCAGGGGAATTAAATTTATCCTTACTGCCAATTCATCAATCCTATAAGCAGACTCCTGAGAAAAATTCTCAGTTTTTCCTACCCTGACATTTCTCCATCTGAACCCAAGAGGAAATTTGAATTTCTTTTCTTCTGCTAACACAGTGTAAGAGTTTTTTTCAGCAAATCTTGTCAGCAAAACATCCTGAATCTTCTCATACGGAAAACGTATATAAATAAATAACAATAGGCAGAAAAACCCGTAAGCCAGATACAAAAATACTTCTCTTGGCAAGTTTTTTATATTTTTCAGAGAGGTTTTAATTGATGGTAATTTCAAAATTCCTGTTTTTTTCATCTGTTTTAATATACTTTAATATAATAACTTTTCAATATAAAAAAATGAAAGCGGTCACCTGTAATAGTGACCGCTTTCAAAAATTTATACTCATCAAATCTGAGGATCTATCTATTTCTTCTCAGGCTCAGTTTTTGCGGGTTCTGCTTTTGGTGCTTCTTCCTTTGCTGCATCATCCTTTGCCTTGGCTTTTTCTTTACCCTTTTCTGCGGAGACCTTTATTAGCTTGGCTGTCATTTTCCCTTCAGCCTCTGAATACTCAACCTTAACTTTTTCTCCTGCTTTTATATCCTGCAGGGTTATATCTTTTTTCCCTTTTTTGAATGCAGTATCCTTGTTCAATTCAAGCTTTGTTTCTTCGCCTTTTGCGCCTTTTATTACGATACTATTTTCATCTACAGAAACAACTTCTCCTTTTACGGTTGGCACTTTAGGTTTCTTGGCCTTTTTCTCTACAGCCTTTTCAGCCTTTGGTGCCTCAGCTTTTTCAGAAGTTGCAGCCTTTTCAGCCTCCTTTTTTTCCTCTGCAAAAGAATAAGAAACTGCAAAAACCAGTGTTAGTGCAATTGCTATTATCATTAACAGTCTTAATGATTTCATGATTTTTCACCTCCCTTCATTCTTGTCTTTAAAAGGCTTTACCCTTTTAAGCGTATTTTCTATGCTAAAAAATCCTAATGTTTCATATCAATCTGCAAGGAAATCTTAAATCTAAAAAGCATAAAGTCAATATCCAAATTTAGGCGAAATTTATAACATCTTAATCTATAAAAAGTAAAGATATTTTTAAAAAAATCTGTTCATTCTGTCTTTTTAAAATTTTCTTTGCTAATTATATTAAACTTTGCTAAAGATTTTAAACGGTATATTTGCTGTAAAAGGGGTGACTAAAGTTGAAAATGCATAGCAGGCAAATCAAAAAAAGTTGTTCCTTGCATTTGGAGATTTTCTGCGGCAAACTGCAGAAAGCTTTAATTGTTTAATAAGTTATGCTGATTAATTTTAAAGGAGACCATTATGTTCAAGAATATACTAATTCCTGTTGACAGTTCAGATTACAGTAAAGTTTCAATTGAATATGGGATATGGTTTGCAAAAAAGTTTAATGGTAAATTATATGGCCAACATGTAATTGATATCATAACCCTTGAGGGACCATTTTTCCACGACCTTTCAGGTTCACTCGGATTTGAACCCTATCTTAATTTTTCAATCAAAATGAAGGAAATTTTGGAGGAAAAAGGAAGAGAAGTTCTTGATGATTTTACTAAAAGATGTAGCCAGAAAGAAGTTGAATCCTGCACCTTTCTTGATACAGGGATAGTATCAAATGAAATCTGTAACAGAACAAAACTTGCAGACCTTGTTATTCTTGGACAAAAAGGATTAAATGCAGGGTTTGACCGAGGGCTTCTTGGCTCAACTGCTGAAGCTGTAACAAGAAAATGCAGAAAACCATTTCTGATAACACCAAAAAATTTTAAAGAACCATCAAATACAATGCTTTGTTATGATGGAAGCCGGTACGCAACCGATGCAATGCAAACAGCTGCTGACTTCGCCTCAGTCCTTAGCCTTCCGTTAACAGTACTGATTGCAACCAGGAATGAAGAAGAAGGAGAAAACATTCTAAATGATGCAAAAAGATACCTCAGTTCATACAAAATAAAGACTGCCTTTAAGACTGCAAAGGGAAATCCCCATGATGAAATTATTGACTTTTCAAGAAAGAACTCTATTGATTTTATATTTATGGGAGGTCATGGACACAGCAGAATCATTGAAATGGTTTTAGGGAGCACAACAGAATATGTATTAAGAAACTCCGATTGTCCTGTTCTGATGAGGAAGTAAATTTATCAACTCCAAAAAAAAGAATTGACAGATGCCGAGGTTGTAAAATCTCTGCTAAACGCAGAACAGGACGAAAATGTCCTGCCTATCAGATTCAAACATCAATATAAGAAAGTTTCTGAAGCGTTTTTGATAAAGGAGGAAAAACTTGAGGTTTGACAAATTTACAATAAAAGCACAGGAAGCAATACAGCAGTGCCAGAACACAGCTGAAAATTACCAGCACCAGGAAATTGATGCCGAACATCTGCTTGTAGCGTTAATCATCCAAACAGACGGGATTGTCATTCCAATCCTTCAGAAGCTTGGTGCAAACCCCAAATCAATACTGGACAGCCTTGAGCAGGAATTAAAGGCGCAGTTCAGACCAGAATTTCTGAACAGAATTGATGACACAATCATCTTCCACAGTTTAAGCAGGGAGCATATTAAAAAGATAATTGATATACAGATAGAACTTTTGAAGAAAAGACTGTTTGAAAAAAAGCTGAGTATCGTCCTTGCAGATAAAGCCAAAGAGTTTTTAATCAAAGAAGGTTTTGACCCGGTCTATGGTGCAAGGCCCCTTAAAAAAGCAATTCAGAAAAAAATCCTTCAAAGGAGAGATTATTTTTAAGAAAAAATAAAGGCTTCCTGCCAGTATTAAGGCAGGAAGCCTTCTTCATTTAGTCTTTGAGGTGCCTGCTTACAAGTTTTGTCATTTCAAACATGCTAACCTGTTTTTTGCCTCCGAAGACTGATTTCAGATTGTCATCAGCATTTATCATTGTTCTCTTTTTGCTATCCTGCAAACCATTCTTCTTAATGTAAGCCCACAGCTTTTTGGTTACTTCTGTTCGGGGAATAGCTTTTGACCCTACAATCGGAGCAAGAAGTGTGTCAGGCTGCATAGGTTTCATAAATGCAGGATTCGGTTTACGAGCCTTCTTTGCTTTTTTTGCTACCTTTTTTGTAGCCATACGGTTTCTCCTATATTAGGGGTTAAGATTTGCAAAAAACTTTTGCCTTTTATAATGGAATTTAGATGCCGCAAAAATTTGTTTAAATATAGCAGAACCCAGAAAATATTGCAAGCAATTTATTTAGAGAGAGTAAAAAACTATTCTTTTAGTTTCCGGAAATATATGCCATTGCCTCTTTTATTCCAGAACATCTTAACATATGCAACTCTAATAATCCTCTTTTCCCAAGGGAACGGATTGCATGAAGTCCCTGGCGGTCATCAGCCCCAACAATCATTACATCCATAATTTGCATCCTGTTCTAAGATGTTTTTTGATGACTATACTTTAATTTTTCTGCCAAATCAATAAATATTTCTAAAAATAATTGGAATCAGTTACTTGCAGATATTGCCAAAGAGATGTTGCTGTAAAAACTCTTTTACTGATTTTTACATAAGGATAAAAAGTATTGCAAGATAAATACTATTTGGATTTTCTTAAGACTTCTGATAGATATATAAATTCAAATAAACAGATAACCAACATTTGAGTTCTATAAGGAAAGGATGAAAAATACTATGTCAACACTGACATTTTTAGGGGCTACCGGAACTGTTACAGGTTCACGCTTTCTTCTTGAAATACACGAAAAAAAAATACTCGTTGACTGCGGTCTGTTTCAGGGATTAAAAAAAAACCGCCTGAAAAATTGGGATCCATTCCCTGTTGAACCTTCACAAATCGACCACGTTTTCCTAACCCATGCACATATAGACCACAGTGGCTATCTGCCACGGTTGTGTAAGCAGGGTTTTTCCGGCAAAATTCACTGTACCCATGCCACCTATGACCTTTGCAACATCATGCTTCGCGACAGCGGCCATCTCCAGGAAGAAGATGCATACTGGGCTAATAAAAGAGAATTTTCCAAACATAAACCCGCACTGCCTCTCTATACAGTAGAAGATGCCCAAAAGGCTATGAACTATTTTGAGCCTGTCTATTACGGGAAAGACCTGTTCATTACCAACAGCCTGAGAGTTAAATTTAAGGATGCAGGGCATATCATAGGGTCATCATTTGTTGACATAAAGAGTACCGCTGACAAGAAGGTTGCAAGAATTGTATTCAGCGGCGACCTTGGCAGACCATCAAGACCAATATTAAGGGACCCTGTTCAGGTATTCGAAGTAGATTACCTCGTCCTTGAGTCTACCTATGGCAATCACATTCATGACCAAAATCCTCCTGAAGAAGAACTGGCACGCGTAATTAACGAGAGTATTGACCGCGGTGGTGTGCTGGTAATCCCTTCTTTTGCCGTAGGCAGAACACAGGAATTATTATATAGTATTCGAGCATTGGAGGAACAAGATAGAATTCCTTCTCTTCCAGTATATGTTGATTCTCCAATGGCTATTGACGTCACTGAGGTGTTTGAAAAGAGAAGAGGGGATTACAATCTTGCAGCAAAGGTTTTGGAACTTAACGGGAAACATATCTTACAACCCCACAATTTAAATTTTTGCAGGGAGAAAAAACAATCAAAACAATTGAATAAAAAAACGGGAGCAGGGATTATCATATCTGCAAGCGGGATGGCTGAAGGTGGACGTATCTTGCATCACATGGTCCACCGACTTCCTCAACCTGGCAATACATTCCTTTTTATTGGTTATCAGGCTCAAGGAACACGCGGTAGAGCCATTTTAGAAGGAAACCCTGCTGTTAAGATTCATGGACAGCAAGTCCCCATACGAGCAAAAATTGAAAACATCTCAGGATTTTCAGCACATGCAGATTATAATGAAACCCTGGCGTGGCTAATGGGGTTTAACCGTCCGCCTTTAAAAACATTTATTGTTCACGGGGAACCTGATTCATCATTGGCTTTGGCGGAAAAAATCAGGAGTACCTTTGGATGGGAAGTGATAATACCAGAAGACCATGAAAGTTTTACAATAGACCTTTAAGCCGGCAGGGAGAATCGAACTCCCGACCTACTGATTACGAATCAGTTGCTCTACCCCTGAGCTACACCGGCAAAAGTTGTGGTCATCTTACCTGAATTCAAAACCTTTTGAACATTTGGATTTTTGTCATTGTTTAGAATTTTGAATTTAGGATTTAATATTCCTTATGTAGCCTTTTTCTCAGAAGGCTGGGATTGGCTTGGAGCCTCTTTCTGAGCCTTCTTCTGCTGTTTTAAAAGTTTTCCCTCCTTCTTTTTTCTCTTAATCTTTCTTTTCCTTCTTGCTCTTTTTTCCATTGAATTATATTGGTTACCCATACGATAGTCACTCCTTTCAAAATATTTAGTTTTATTATTTTAACCACTTTTAGAAGTTAACAAGAACTATGAAAGGGAATTTTTTTGAAAAAATATACTTTTGTTTAAAATACCTGAGCTTTCTTATATCAACAAAAATAATAAATCAAGCCATAAAAGGCATCTTTTTAATTATTATTCTCATTTCTTTCTTTACTCTCTCTGCTTGTAGAAAGCAAGATATTAACGACTCTGAACCTGCAACAGAAAAAATATTCCGTATGAATGTATCCTCTGAGCCGCCAACCCTTGACTGGTCGCTTGCAACAGATAATGTATCCTTTCGTGTTATAACAAACATCATGGAGGGCCTGACACAGTTTGATGATGACTTGAATCCAGTACCTGCCATTGCCAGAAAATGGGAAACATCAGAGGACGGTAAAAGAATAACATTTTTTTTAAGAGATGATGTATTTTGGACTGATGGGAAACCTGTAACTGCTTATGATTTTGAATATTCATGGAAGAGACTGCTTAATCCAAAAACAGGCGCTGAATATGCATACTTTCTTTCTGATTTGGTAAATGCCTTTGAATATAATTCAGGGGCTATAAAGGATTCTTCGCTGGTTGGAGTAAGAGCAAAATCAGACAGGATTCTTGAAATCCATCTTAAAAAACCTGTTGTATATTTTCCAAGCCTTACAACCTTTATGGTTACATTTCCATTAAGGGAAGACATAATTGAAAAGTTTAACAACAGATGGGCAGAGCCAGAAAATATTATAACCAATGGACCCTTTAAGCTGGATAGATGGGAACATGAATATAAATTGGAGCTTGTTTCAAACAGGAAATATTACGGAGATACTCCGAAAATCGACCGGATAAAAATGTTTGTTGTTGGAGAAAACAACACAGCCCTTACCCTTTATGAAACCGGAGACCTTGATATGGTAAATATCCCGCCACTTGCAATAAGTTATTATAAAAATCACAAAGAATATATCAATTTCCCCCAACTCCGCGGATATTATTATGGCTTTAATATCAGGAAAAAACCTTTTAATGATGTAAGGGTCAGAAAGGCTTTCACAATGGCAATTGACAGAGCTAAGATTGTCGAGTTGTTAAAAGGAGGAGAATTGCCTGCCAGCTCATGGATTCCAAAGGGGATGTTCGGATACAACAAAGAAATTGGAATCAGGTTTAATCCTGAGTCAGCAAGAAAACTTCTATCAGAGGCAGGTTATCCCCACGGGGAAAATTTTCCTACAGTTACAATTGCTTTCAACACAGATTCAGAAAATAAATTAATTGCTGAAAACATACAGTCTCAGCTTAAAAAAAACCTCAATATGAATGTTATCCTTGATAACCAGGAGTGGAAAGTCTATCTGAAAAACCTAAAGACTAACACTCCCCAGATTTTCAGGCTCGGATGGGGAGCAGATTACCCTGACCCTGATAATTTTATGAACCTCTTCACCACTCATAGCGGCAACAATAATACAGGGTGGGGAAATCCAGAATACGACCGGCTGATTGCAATCGGCACAGCAGAAAGAACCAGAACCTTAAGAACAAAAATTTATGATAGGGCTCAGAAAATCCTATGCGAAGAAGATATACCTATAATGCCTCTTTTTGTTGCAGCCCAGAATATTCTTTTAAAAAACAAAATTAAAGGATTTAAACCAGATGCAATGGATATTCTTTATCTCAAAAAGATTTATATAAAATAAAATGGCTAAATTCATTTTAAAAAGATTTCTTTTGGGTTTCCCTGTCCTTTTTATAGTAGCTTCTCTGACTTTTTTCCTGATGCATATTGTACCCGGTGGTCCATTTGACCAGGAAAAAAATCTTCCACAGGAAATAAAAATAAACATTGAAGCTAAATACAATCTGGATAAGCCTGTAGCCATCCAGTATTTCATCTATATGTCAAACCTTGCAAAAGGAAATTTTGGTCCCTCATATAAATACCTCACCAGAAATGTTAATGATATCATTGCTCAGACATTTCCTGTGTCGGCTGAGCTTGGAATATTGGCGTTTATTACTGCTATAGTGCTTGGGATAAGCACAGGGATTATTTCTGCTTTAAAGGTTAACACTCTTATTGACAGGTTAAGCCAGTTCTTTGCTACTGTCGGGGTTTCTATACCAAATTTTGTGCTCGCAGCGCTTCTTATTCTTGTGTTCTCAAATATTCTCAAACTCCTCCCCTCAGCCCTGTGGGAAAGCCCCAGACACATCATTCTTCCGGCAATAACGCTTGGCATCGGACCAGCAGCTTACATATCAAGGCTTGTCAGAGGCAGCATTATCGAGACAATGAACAAAGACTATATCAAAACTGCAAGGTCAAAGGGATTGAGTGAACCCCTAATTCTTTTCAAGCACATTCTGAAAAATGCTCTTTCTCCTGTAGTAACAATATTGGGTCCTCTTGGAGCAACTCTTATAACAGGGTCATTTATTGTTGAGTATATATTCTCAATCCCAGGCATTGGTAAGTTTTTCATAACCGCTGTAACAAACAGGGACTATCCGCTGATAATCGGGATAACTCTGATATATACTGCTCTTATAATAGTTGCAAATATTGTTGTAGATATTATTTACTCGCTGATTGACCCGAGAGTGAGGGTTCAATGAGGCAATTTGTTGAAAGAATAAAGAAAGACAGAATAGCTCTTCTGAGCCTTTTTGTTATTACTACTGTATGTTCTGCTGCAATTTTTTCTCCTTACCTCTCTCCTTACCCTTTTGATGCACAGGATACCAGCGATGTTTTAAAAGGACCTTCCTTAAAACATCTCCTTGGAACTGACAGGCTGGGACGGGATATTTTAAGCAGAATAATTTACGGAGCACGGATATCAATGCTTATTGGAATTGTTTCTTCGCTCATATCTCTTGCAATTGGAGCTGTTTACGGTGCTATTTCAGGACTCGCAGGAGGCAAAACAGATGACTTTATGATGAGGCTTGTGGATATAATCTACTCATTACCTGACCTTCTTCTGATAATTTTAATTTCAGTAGTAATTGGCAGAAGCCTCTGGGGAATATTTATTGCACTCTCTATGGTCAGCTGGGTAACAATAGCAAGGCTAATTCGCGGAGAAGTTTTAAAACTCAAAGAACAGGTATTCATTGAAGTTGCCAGAGAACTTGGTGCTTCAAATTTCAGAATAATCTTTAATCATCTTTTACCAAACACTTTTGGACCGTTAATCGTAACACTAACATTCCGGATACCTGCAGCAATACTTGCAGAATCCACCTTAAGCTTTGTCGGATTAGGGATAACTCCGCCATTTTCAAGCTGGGGAACTCTGTCTAATGATGGATGGTCTGCAATAAAGTTTTATCCGCATCTTCTCATCTTTCCAAGTGTAACAATATTTTTAACTATACTATCTTTTAATTTTTTTGGTGATTTTATTAGAGACTACTTTGATCCGGAAATGAAATATAAAATAAGTAGTAATAAGGATTATGTATTAAGAATTAAGTAGGTTAAAACTGCAAAGTTAATTTTTCCCGCAGATAACCAATTGGTTGATTCCTCTCAGCTTTGCTTCTCTCAAAGCTTCCTCAACTCTTTCCATTAACTCCTTTTTGCTGCTTGCATCTTCAGGAAAAGAAGCAAGTCCGATAGAAATGGTAAGGTTTTTGCTTGGGAGAACTTCTTCATTATCAAACTTCCCCTCTTCAATATTCTTTTTTAATCTTCTTGCAACCAGCGAAGCCCCATCTTTATTGGACCCCGGAATTATTATTGCAAACGCATCTCCACCATATCTTGCTATTAGATCGCAGTTCCTGCACAAGCTTGTCAGTATCAGTGCAATTTGCTTCAGGACAAAATCCCCTTTTGGGTAGCCGTTTATTTCATTATAAACTTTGAAGTTATCTATATCAGCCATAATCAGGGATAATGGCTGAGTCTGTCTTTTTGCCCTTCCTGTCTCAGCCTCAAGCAATTGATGGAAAGTCTTGTGATTGAACAGATGTGTAATGGTATCAATTTTTGAAATCTCTTTGTAAAAATCCCCTTCTTCTGCCCTTTTTTCAAGAATTCTTCTTTTAAGCGTTCTTGAAACCACGATTTTTATCTGGTCAATGTTAAAAGGTTTGGTTATGTAATCTGAAGCTCCAAGCCTCATAGATTCAACTGCGGTTTCAACTGAAGCATATCCAGTCATTACTATGATATCAGTTCCTGGCTCAATCTCCTTTGCAGCCTTTAAAACACCTATCCCATTTAGACCTGGCATCATGATATCAGTGATCACCAGCTCAAAATATTCCTCCCTGAGTTTTTTAACTGCTTCTTCTCCGTTTGGCGCTGCAAAAACTTCATACCCTTCCTCAACAAGAACATCAGTCAGCATATTTCTCAGCGTGTCTTCATCATCAACAACAAGAATTTTTGCATTAATTGTTTTTTCATCTTCCATGCCTTCAGGGATTTTTTCTAAACCTCTTTTTCCATTTTCAATTTTTTTATCCATTATTTTTTCCTCAGAAAAAAATTATTTAGTAGATTTTGCCTTACGGAGCTTTCTGTCCTTTTCAACAACCTCATCTGCCATCTTTTTTTTGTAATTCTTTAAAGCCTCAGCTAACTTTTTGTCTTCAAGCGACAATATCTGAACAGCAAATATAGCAGCATTTTTTGCTCCAGCCTTTCCAATAGCCATAGTTGCCACAGGAATTCCTCCCGGCATCTGAACAGTTGATAAAAGAGAATCTATCCCGGAAAGGGGAGAAGTACTTAACGGCACCCCAATTACTGGGATGGTTGTGTGAGAAGCAATTGCTCCTGCAAGATGTGCTGCAGCACCTGCGCCTGCAATAATTACCCTTACCCCTCTCTTCAAAAGATTCCTGCCATATTCTCCTGCTATATCAGGAGTACGGTGGGCTGAGATTATACGTACTGAATAAGGAATTTTGAATTCCTTTAAAACCTCTTCAGCTTCTTCCATAATGAAAATATCTGAATCGCTTCCCATTACAATTTCAACTATAGATTTCAAGATTATTCTCCCTTTTCAAAGATATATATTTTTAGTGCAGATTTATTAAAGCCTGATTATCTGATGTTTCCATAAACAAAAACTTGTTGAAAAATTTATTATTTAATATTATAATAAAATGTTATTAAAGATTAATAGTTTATTATAATACCAGAATCCAAATTTCAAATCAAGTTCAAATCTTTAAAATTGGAATTATAAAAAGTTTAACCTTGAATAAGGAGAAAAAAATGAATCGTTTGAAAATTTTATTCAATTGCAGTTTAGTCTTATTGATTCTGGCTTTGCCTTTCACAGCCTTAACAGAAGAAAATAACAACAAATCTAATCCTGCTAAACCATCTGAGAAAACAAAAAAAGCAAAAATCCAGTTTCAGGAAGATTTCTTTGATTTTGGTAAAATCGAACAACAGGTAACTGTTGAGCATATATTTAAATTTAAAAACACAGGAGATGCTGATTTGAGAATTGACCATTTGAAATCATCCTGCAGCTGTACAGCAGCACTTATTAGTTCAAAGGTTATACCTCCCGGAGAAAACGGAGAGATTAAAGTTGCCTTTTCATCTAAAAGCTTCCAGGGAAAAGTTAAAAGAACAGTTCTTGTTTTTTCAAATGACCCGGATAATGGAAAATATACATTAAATATAAAGGCAAATGTTCAGGCATTTCTCGAAGCAAACCCAAAATATATAGACTTTGGCAGTTTAAAAAACGGAGAAACTGTGTCAAGAGGGTTTGCTGTAAAAAATCTTACAAATGAGCCCGTTACCATAAAAGAGGTTAAAATAGATATTAAGGATATCAAGGTAGGTGAATTTGAAAAAGAAATAAACCCCAATGAAGAAATAACAATTAATTTGACATTAACATCATCCTCTTCACCAGGTAATTTTTTCGGGAATATAGAGATTGCTACTGCCCAACATTCAGATAAAAAACTCGTTATCGCCGCTACAGGAAAAATTCTTGGTGATATAATATTAACCCCTGACAATATTTATTTTGGAGTAGTTAAAAAAGGGGGGAAATCCGAGCAAAAAATAAAGATTGCCAACAACAGCAACATAGCTCTAAAATTATTGGAAGTGGAGTCAAGCTTTGAATTCATTAAATTAAATTTTAAAGAAAAAACTCTTTTGCCAAAGGAAAACATCGAGTTAACTCTATCTTTGCTTCCTGTTGCTCCTGCTGGCTCATTCAATGGGAAAATAGATATTAAAACTGACAACAAAGTTCAACCCTTGCTTTCCGCAATGCTCTACGGAGTAGTAAAAGACAGATAGTCCGGCAGAACAGACTGAAAATGCATAGAGAGCGAATCAAAAAATATTTTAATGATGCCTATTAACAGTAGCGTAACCATTTTCCGGGCTTCCTATGTCTTACCAATAGATTCTCCATTAATAAGTGATGGGGCAATAAAAATAAAAGGTAACAGGATAGTTGAAGTCTCTTCTTTTTCTGATATTACAAAAACAAGAAAAGATAAATTAGTATTACTTCCTGGATTTTTGATTATGCCTGGTTTTGTAAATGCACATACCCATCTCGAGCTTTCCTGCCTAAAAGGAATAACAAGAGAAAGACATTCATTCTCAAAATGGATTCTTGAAGTAATTGATGCAAAAAAGAAAATATCTGAAAAAGACTATGAGAAATCCATAGAAAGTGGAATTCTTGAGTCAATAAAAGGCGGCATTACAACCTTTGGAGATATCTCCGGCACAGGATTTACTCCTAAGGTAATGAAAAGGCTTGGTGCAAGAGGAGTCGTTTTTCATGAAATAATAGGATTTAAAGAAAAAAATGCTGTAAATGCTTTCTATGAATTGTGTATGAAGGTAGCTATTTCTAAAAGTCTTCTTTTGAAAGAATATTCGCTTATTGATATAGGGCTCTCTCCTCATTCCTCTTACTCGGTATCTCCTTACCTTTTCAAACTCTCAAGCGATCTTGCAAAAAGATTGAAACTTCCAGTATCAATTCACCTTGCTGAAACAGAAGAAGAAATAAGATTTTTAAAAAAAGGCAATGGTCCCTTTAAGGCTCTTCTTTCAGGGCTTAATAGTTTTGATAAAAAATGGAAAGCGCCTGTGTGTTCTCCTTTAAAATACCTTTATACTATGAATGTGTTTACTTCTAAAACAAGCATTGTCCATTTTAATTTCTTTGACAATGAAGACTTGAAAATTGCGAAAAAACTCAAAATCAAAGTAATCTTCTGCCCAAAGAGTAACAATGAATGGTTTGAAAGAAAAAGCTCTCCGCTTATAGATTGTCTGCAAAATTCAATACCTGTTTCTCTCGGAACAGATAGCCTTGCAAGCAATAATTGTTACAATATGTTTGATGAAATGCGAATGCTCAAATCTTTTCATCCCTCTATCTGTTCAGAAAAGATTTTACAAATCGCAACTTTAGGCGGAGCTTTTTGCATTGGATTAAAAAATAAAACAGGAAGCCTTGCTCCTGGAAAGTTTGCTGATTTCATAGCAGTTAAAATTCCAGAAAAAGTAAAGCCGGAAAACTTAGCAGAATATCTTGTCAGAGAAAAAAAAGAAGTCTGTTTGTCGGTAATAAACGGACAAGTGGTTTATAACAAATTATCAATATTATAGGAATAAAGGGTGACAAACTGCTCACCGATATCTATCAAATCTCAAATATTCCTCTTTTTCTTGACATGGAATATTAAATGCTATTTTAATTGATTCAAATAGGATTAATCTTTTAATGATAAATGCTGTAATTCAAATTTTAAGGCCAAAACAATGGACAAAGAATCTGATTATATTTTCAGGACTTATCTTTTCTGGAAACCTTTTTAATGAAACACTGCTGACAAAGAGCTTTTTTGCTTTCATTCTCTTTTGCGGTCTCTCCTCAAGCATATATATTATCAATGATATCTTTGATTTGGAAAATGATAGGAGGCATCCCTTAAAGTGCCTCAGGCCATTACCTTCAGGCAAGATAAAAATAAGCCTTGCTGCAACATTAGCATTATTACTAGCCTTAATATGCTTATCTCTATCATTTGTACTCCATTTCTATCTTGGAATAATGGGGGCAATATATTTTCTATGTTTTGTTCTGTATTCTACCTTTCTTAAACATATTGTAATTCTGGATGTACTCATAATCTCTATGGGCTTTGTCCTAAGGGCTGTGGCTGGTGCATTGGCAATAGAAGTCAGAGTTTCTTCATGGTTTCTCATCTGCACATTTCTTCTTTCTCTCTTTCTAGCCCTTGGCAAACGCAGACATGAACTTGTTCTGTTAAATGACCAGGCTGGTAAGCACAGAAAAATTCTTGAAGAGTATAGTCCGTATTTTCTGGACCAGATGATATCAGTTGTCACTCCTTCTACAGTGCTTGCCTATTCTATATATACACTTTCATCTGATGCCATATGCCCAAACCTTGAGTTCACAATCCCTTTTGTGGTATATGGAATCTTCAGGTATTTATATCTTATTCATCAGAAGGGAAAAGGGGGAAACCCAGAGATTATATTGCTTACAGATGTACCGATTATTATCAATTTGCTTTTATGGGGTTTAAGCAGCATCTATATTGTTTACTTTTTTAATTGAGAAAGCTTTTAAATGAAACTATCAGTTGTAATCCCTGTTTATAATGAAAAAAACACCATTAAAGACCTTATCAGGAAGGTAGATAGTGTAATTTCAGACAAAGAAATTATTATTGTTGATGATTACTCAACTGACGGAACAAGAGAAATACTAAAGTCATTGGAAGATAATAATAGATATAGAATCTTTTTCCATGATAAAAACATGGGCAAAGGTGCAGCTTTAAGAACCGGATTCAAGTATGTGTCTGGTGATATTGTAATAATTCAGGATGCTGACCTTGAATATGATCCAAGAGAGTACGAAAAACTTATTACCCCAATTATTGAAGGAAATGCTGATGTGGTTTTTGGTTCAAGATTTTTAGCCGGACCACATAGAGTTCTTCTTTTCTGGCATTATCTTGGAAACAAAATTTTAACAACACTTTCCAATATATTCACAAACCTTAATCTAACTGATATGGAAACATGTTATAAAGTTTTCAAGAAAGAAGTTTTAAATGGTATTAATCTGAAATCCAACAGATTTGGGTTTGAACCGGAATTCACAGTAAAAATTGCAAAAAGAAGATATAGAATTTATGAAGTTCCAATTTCATATTTTGGAAGAGATTACTCAGAAGGGAAAAAAATTACATGGAAAGACGGAATTATTGCCATATGGTGTATAATAAGATATAAAGTAAAAGATTAGATAATATTTTTCTCCTTAGCCTCTTTTATCCATTCAAATTCCCGTGCTAAACCTTCCTCGACCCCTACCTTTGGCAAAAAACCAAGCATTTTACGCGCCTTTGAAGTATCAGCAAAAGTATCTTTAACATCCCCTTTCTGGCTTTCTATGCATCTTACTTTCAAATTAGATTTTACTGTTTTTTCAATAATTGCTAATGCCTTTTTTAAGCTTATTCTGCTGCCACCTCCAAGATTAAATATTTCACCTTCAACCCTGCTGTTTATTACTGCTATTGTTCCGTCAACAATATCTGAAACAAAAGTAAAGTCTCTTGTTTGTTCTCCGTCTCCATATACAATTATTTCTTTATCTTCAAGAATTGTTCTTAGAAAGATGTTGAATGCCATATCTGGCCTTTGTCTTGGACCAAATACTGTGAAATACCTTAGGGAGACTACAGGAATATTGTAGTTTTTATAATATAAATCGCAAAGGTGCTCACAGGCTAGTTTTGTTACTCCATAAGGAGATATAGGCCTTACTTTTCCTTCTTCTCTCATAGGAAGGTCTTCTGTATCACCATAAACTGATGAAGAAGATGCGCATATAAACTTCTTTATTTTAAATTCCTTTGATGCTTCTAAAAGTCTCTGGGTTGCCAGGACATTGTTTTCTGAGTAGATTGAAAAACTCTTTCCCCAGCTTGAACGAACTCCTGCTTGTGCAGCAAGATGAAAAACATAATCAGTTTCCTCCAAAAATTGAGCTAAATCTAGTTGTAGCAAGGAACCAGCAATAAGGCTGAATCCGGGCTGATAATTCAATCTGCTTAAATTATATTCTTTTACTTTGCGAGGATAAAAATCTGTAAAAGAATCTATCCCTATAACATTTACCCCTATCCCTATGAGTCTCTCTGCAAGATGGGACCCTATAAAACCGGCTACACCTGTGACTAATGCGCGCATGGTCGCACAAGATAACTAAACTCTGCCTATAAAGCAAGAATTTTTATATAAGGCTAAAAAAAAATTGACTTTATAAAAAACTTAAGCTATTTAAAAAAAAGGGGGAAAGCATCTTAGTTTCTTAATATAAGGAAAAAGCAACAAGGAGTGAAAAATGGTTAAAAACCTTTTTATTTTTATCATTAGCGTTACATTCCTGCTTGGAATTTCAAACTGTAAAGCTATTAGCAGCGAAGAAAAAAGCCTTAATATAACCGAGCAGACATCAAAACAAGACCAAGCCATTGCAGGCACTCCTGCATCACCGGAACAAACAGCAAAACCCGAGGAACAACAAGTTGCCAAACCCAAAGAACGTGTAAAAATAGTGAAAGGTAAAGACGGCAAACCAGAAGAATGGCACTATTGGGTTGGTAAAATTAGAGTCAAAGTCGGTTATGATACTAACAAAGATGGAAATGAAGATGTATGGCAAACCCTTGATAAACAAGGAAAAATAACAAAAGTTGAGCGAGATTCAAACTACGACGGAAAGGCTGATATCTGGCAGTATTTGACCGAAGGAGAATTAGAAAAAGCTGAAGCCGACCAGGATTTTGATGGGAAGATAGACAGAATACAATATTTTAAAAACGGGAAAATTGTAAAGGAAGAAATCGACTCAAATAAAAATGGGAAAATTGATACTTGGAGCTATTTTAATGAAAACGGAAAAGTAGCTGAAATTAATGCAGATACTAATGAAGATGGAATTATTGATAGAAAACAGTTTTATGGCCCAAACCAGGAACTTGCAAGGATCGAAATTGATAGGAATAAAGACAAAAAATCTGATTTATTTGAATTTTATGAAAAAGGTGAAAGGACAAGAATAGAAGTAGATAACAATTTTGATGGAAAAATTGATGAATGGGATTCCCTAAGAAACAATTCCTTGGTCAAAAGAGCGCTTGATGAGAACAAAGATGGGAAACCTGACAGGTGGGAATACTATGAGGGAAAATATATATTAAAAGTAGAAGAAGACTCGAACAAAGACGGAAGAATTGGCAGTTGGGAATATTACAAAAACGGAAGATTAAGCAGGCGTGGAAAGGATACCAACAAAGACGGCAAAGTAGATAAATGGGAGTACTATGAAGGAGATAGGCTGGTAAAAACAGAAGAAGATACTGACGGAGATGGCAAACCTGACACAACAGCGCTTTATTAAAGCTACAATATCTAATTAAATATGACAACGGAGGAGTTTGAAAGGATTGTTGAAGAAACTATCTTAAACCTGCCTAAAAGATTTAAAAAAAGAATTGAGAACTTGGCAGTAGTAATAGAAGATGAACCATCCTATGAGATTCTGTCACATCTAAATTTAAAATCTAAAAAAAGTCTTTTAGGTTTGTACCAAGGTATACCTATTACAAAAAGAGATTCTAATTATTGCAATGTACTTCCAGATAAAATAACTATCTTTAAAAAACCTATTGAAGCCTTAAATCAGGAAAAAGAAAAGCTTAAGGATATAATAAGTAAGGTTGTAATTCACGAAATAGGCCATTACTTTGGAATGAGCGAGAATGATCTTGAGCAAATATAAAAAGAGTAATTCTATTCCAAAATTGATATATTTTATCGGAAGAGGTCTTCAGGTTATTGGAATAATATTTACAAGCATATCCTTGCTTTTATTCGGGAAAATTGGAGTAGGTGGAGCTATGGCTCCTCCAATGATAGCTGCAGTTATTGGAGGTTTCTGGTTTTTTATAGGCTGGCTCTGTGTAAGAACAGGAATCAAAACCTGATATTTATCTTGTTTTTAGTTTCTTTAGCTCCTCAATTAATTCATCAACTATCATTTTATAAGTTTCTTTAGTTGGTTCTAGATTTTTATAATGGCTAAAGTTCATTGGTTTCCCTATATTAACGATTATCAATTTAAAAAAAGATGGAAATCGTTTATGAACAGGCAAAAATTTTTCCATACCATTAGCGCAGAGAGGAATAACTGGTGCGTTGGTTTCATAAATTATTTTTCCTACACCTTTTGATCCCTGACCAATCTCTCCATCTCTACTCCTTGTCCCCTCAGGATGTATTATAACAATATTATCCTGAGATAATTCGACTATTTTTTTCATAACAGCTACATTATATCTTCCCCTAAGTACAGGAAAAGCACCCCATCCTTTGTACATAATTGACAGCAAAGGATTCTTAAAAAGCTCTATCTTTGCCGGAAAAAATGCCATCCTTGGGAAAAATATAGGTCCAATTAAAAATGAATCCAAAGCAGAAACATGGTTTGCCATAATCAGCATTCCGCCTTTTTTAGGAATATTTTCTTTCCCTCTAATTTGAGTTCTATTAAAAACCCTGAAAATTATAAAACAAAGAAGCACACAAGGAACAAACCAAAATAAGTAAACTAAAAGGCTAAAAAAAATTTTTACCATATTGGCTAAAGAAATAATTCCAAACTTATCAGTTTCCAATTGACAAAGAAAAGAAAAAATCCAATATTGTTAAAACTATATCTTTTCAAAATTCATATACTGAATTGCTATTAAGATAAAACATTAATAACCGACTGAATGATTAGTTAAATATTTAACCAATCAACAAAAAGATATATCCCATAAAATAAAATTTCAATAACAAAAGTTTTTATTATTATGAAAATAAAACAATTATTCAAAAAAAAAGCATTTTTAATTTTTCTGACTCTTCTGTTTCTTGTCTTTTCTTTTGATATTAAATTATTACGCAGTGATGAAATTTATCCTGATTACTTAGGAGAATTCTATTTCAATTATGCTGAAAAGGTTTTTAATGACGGAAGGTACTCAGAAGCAAGATCCTGTTATCTTACAGTTATGTTAAACTATAAAGATAAGCCCTTTGCTAAGATAGCAAAAGAAAAGTCAGAAAAATGCTGGAACATAATAAAAGAAAGCAGAGAGCTTGATATCATTGAAGAAAATAAAAAAGAAGGAGTAATTGAGATAACTTATGAAATAGTCAACAAATCAAAAAAGAAGCTTTTAATAAGCTATTATATTGAAAGAGGAGTTTCAGTAAACAATTTCCTTAGCAGTAAAACCGAACAAGCAGAATATGATGTCTATCTGAAACCCGGACAAAAGATTAGGGAAAACTATTTAATTTTGAGAAGATTTTTCTGGGATGAAAGATATAAAATTGACATAAAAGAAACCTTGTTCCTCGACAATAATGAGGATACTGATGTAAATGCAAAACCAATAAAGTGGGGAAGTATATATCAGGGAGAATTAAAGCTACTCGAAGCTTTAAGGGAAAGGGAATTAAAAAAGTCATTAGCGGAATGGAAAGAAAAGAACAAGAGCAATCAAATAGCGATTAATGTTATAAAAGGTATTCTCCTTATAGCAGGAACTGTAGGCTTAATTTTCCTGATCTTGAAAATTCTAAAGAACAAAAGACTTGATGACAATATAAGAACCACAGAAATTGTTCCTGGAAAAGATATCTACGGCGGTGAAATGGAGTTTAGAAGCCTGAAAGAAAGGGAAATTGAAAATGCGTTAAAAAAAGGAGAAGCATCTGCTATAGTAAAATATTTTCAGTCCGAATTCCCGCTTACTGAAATTATTTACTGGGAAAATAGAAATATTTTAACATTAAAAATGGAAATTGAGCCTACTCATTACATCTCAAAAGAAAAGATTTCTGTAAGAGAAATTGGCTTGGATTACAGAAATCAAACCTTATCTGAAGCTATGACAATTGTTTATAAAATTTTTGATGCAAAAATAATAGAAAATTTCATTGATATTGTAAGAGTTGAGTTCATAAGTAATTTCATTGATAAATATGGCCATCCTTTAAAGGGATGTATTTTAAGCCTCGAAGCGCCAAGAAAAGAGGTTCAGAAAATAGTCAGGAAGAACTTTGATGTGAATAATGCTTTTGAAATATTCAGTGTCTATTATCAAACAGATGACAACTACAAGCCAAGGAAGGTAATTTCTCACAAAGAAATAGATGAACAAAAATACGGTATTGGTGAAAACAAGATAGAACAATTTGAAGAAAGTTTGGGGTTAAATATTGAAAATTTATTTGAACAAGAATATGAAAATCTTATAAAAGTTTTTCTGGAAAATTTAGGTTTAGCAATCTGGGACTGCAAGAAAATTGAGCAGAGAGGAATTTACATAACTGCTTACTATTATCAGCCAATTTTAAAGGGGAAATATATCATATTTGCAAGGAATCATACTTATTCAAGTTTTGTAGAGGTCAGAGAAGTCAGAGAACTCTTTGGAATACTCATTCATGAGTCAGCTCAAAAGGGGATATTAATTGCCTTATCAGATTTTACTAATGAATCAATAGAATTCAGTAAGGAAAAACCATTAGAGCTTATCAACCGCAAAAATTTGGAGCTGCTGCTGCAAAAACATATAGACCAAAGTTACCTTAAGAAAATGAACCTTATGGTTGTTAAGTAGTTTTTCATTTCATTCTATCTATTGGATTAAAACAAGACTTAAAAATAAAAAATGTCTAAAAATTGAACAGTTTTATTTATTGATTAACCTATTGATTTATAGGTTTATTTTTTAACAATAAGCATTTGTTTAAAAAAAACTGTTGGTTTTTTGGACATTTTTTTAGGGAAAGAGAAAGATTTATCAACTGGAGCCCGAGGAGAGAAAAATCTTTTTGATATATTTTTGTCAATAAAATCTGTTAGTTAATTTATTTATTGCAATCTAAAAGAAAAGTTGGTATAGTTTTTGCTTATAATAAAGCCTATTTGAGGAGATTTGAAAAATCGTTATTTTTCTTTTCCTCGGTTGACATTATATAGAGAAATCGGTATAGTTTTTTTAAAGATTAAACCTCTTTTTCTTATAGGAGATTTAGTATGAGATACAAATTAATCACAATTATTAGCTTATCATTATTTTTCTTTTCATCATTCAGTATTATAGAGAGCGCTGGGACACTTAAAATTAGTGGAAGGGTTTTTGATGATAAGCACTGTAAGGGCCATAAAAATTTAGGAAAGGGGCATGGAATAGGTGGGGTTACTATAACATTAACCCCGGGTCCTATCGTTACCTTGACTAACTCTACTGGTGACTACTCATTTACAGGCCTTTCTGCAGGGACATATGTGGTTACTGAAACTGATCCAGCAGGTTATTGCAGCGCAACTCCAAATTCGATAACTGTTAACTTAGTAAAAAAAGATGCTAAGCATCAAAATTTTGGAGATAGTAAGATATCTGTAAGTCCCCCTGGAAAATCCTGTTGCGATGATGACGATGATGACGATGATGACGATGATGATGACGACGACGATGATGATGACGACGACGACGATGATTAGTAAGAAATTATTTAGCTTCCCTTTACATATTTCATTCTAAGCTCATAGAGAAGGTTTTCTAATAGCTGTTCCTCATGTATTGTTAGGTTATTCTTAGTCTTTTCGTGAAGCATTCCAATTATATCAATGGTCTGTTTTGCTAAGTCTAAGTTTTTCTCTTTTTCTTGAGTAATAGGGTCCGGAACTTCTCCAAGATGCATCATAGTCTGTGTGCCTAAAGACAGGATAAAAGAAGAAAAATCTATTTCAGATGGAGAAAATTCTTTATCTATATTTTCTTCTGTAACATCGCTCTTAAGAAAAGGGTCTGACTTTTTTCTTCCAAATAGTTTTTCTCTAAAGGTTTTCTTTTTATCTTCTCTGTGTTCAGTTTCTGATACTTTGTTTTTATTAATATCAGTCCTTCCATTTTGCTCCACTTCTTGAGAAATTCTGGAAGAAAATCTTTTATCAGTTACTTTAAATCCCGGTTCTTTTTCATTTTCTTCTGACATAAGCTTTTTCTTGGAGCTATTTATTTAGCCATTTAACTTAAAATTATCTAATTTCTTATTTTGAATTTTTCCAAATTTAAATTCAGGTAATCTCTAACAAATGTGTAATCAATCATTCCAATTTGATTTTCTAAATCATTAACTGCATAACATAAATATCTATTTTTATCTAAAATTCCTATTTTAATTTTTATTAGGTGTTTTTTATCCCTCCCATTTAAGATAACTTCTATTTCTGGAGGTTCAAGCCCTATAGAAGAAAGAGACTTTGGAGGGTTGTCAATAAACTCAAGAAACGTTGTGTTAAGAATTGCAATTATAAGGGTTTCAATCTCTACTGCATTTCCTTTAGCTTTTAAAGGACTTGAAACAATCCACTTATCCTTTACATCTTTCTCAATCTCTATGGTTTTATCTTTTGAACTGAGCACAATAGATTTAATCTCATCTCTAATCAACGGAGCTATTTTTTTATTCCTTAAATCAAAGCTACCTTTTGGCATCTTATTAAGAAGTTCGCCGCTAATTGCATAAACCTCATTACCTGTTTCCAGTTGAACAAAAACCCCCTCTTCGTTTTTTCCAAAAATCAGAGTCTCAGATTTTTCATTATTATAACCCAATAAAACCTTGAGAATGGGTTTGTCAAAGCCATAATATTTATTGTTTAATTTTTTTCCCTCTTCAAATTTCTGAACACGAAGGGCAAGAAGCAAGTCAAAGATTTCATTTACTTCTTCAATCCCTGCTTTAGCTTTAATTGGCTTATCCATTTGCCAGTTTTGGCTATCACCCCTAAAAACGGCAAACGATTTATCAGGATATATCAATTCAAGCTTACTTATCTCCCGGCGGTCAAATTTTATAACAGTTTTATCACGAAGCTCAAAAACATCTCTTGAAATAATGCGCACAAGCCCGCTTTCAACCAAAAGGACTCTGTTTTCATTTCCCTTTTTTATATATACAAAATTTGCTGTAGGAGTTTCTACACCTAAGATGAAAGAAAAATTTTTCTCTCCTTCTGATACAGTAACTTCAGTTTTTCGAGGGGAAAGTCCGTAAATAGAAAATTCCTTTGGAGAAACATTAAAAGATTTTGTAAAATAGATTTCATCAAGTTTGTAAATAATCCCTGACACAACCTCAAAATCAGCTTTTGCGTTAACAGGCTCAACCAGATTCCATAATTCATCTTTTCCTTTTGAAAGAGAGATTGCGCCTTTATCTGACTTTATTGTTATTCTATCGATTTTCCCCTGATTAAAGGAGAAAACCTTTCTAGCCCTTAAATCTTCCTCTTTCTTCTTTTCTTCTGCTCTCTCAGATAAATACAGAAAAAGAATTAAAATTCCAAGAAAAACAACTGGAAAAAAAGTCCACTTGTGCTTCATAATTTTCTTCTTCTAATCCATATGACCCCTCCTAAAATCAAAACCAAAGAGGGTAAAATAATAACTGAAAAATAGAAAATAAAATATCCTGTCTGCTTAGTTAGCTGCACACTACTAAAATCTTTTGTTTTTGGCCGAATGGAAATCAAATCTTTTTCTTCAGCAAGCCAGTTTATTGAATTAAGAAACAAATCTCCGTTTCCTGAAAGATTAAAATAAGCATTTGATATAAAATCTGAATCTCCAAATATTACAATTCTTGTATCTTTTTCACCATTCCCTGTAAACGATTTTGTAACCACGCATCCTATGACAAGCGGACCCTGCAAATCTTCCTTGGGATTAAATTCTATCTTTTCACTGGAATTCTTTTTTGCCCAACTGTTACCGCTTGTCATCGCTAATGGAGTAAATGTCAAATTTTCTTGTCCTTTCTCAATTCCTGAAGAAATAGTCCTTGCCAGAGGATAGAATGTTGGATAGTGAAAATTTTTAGTTATTTCATGATTACCATAAGTATTTGCAACAGGGACAAAAATATCTCCTCCAAAAACCTGCGATGTCTTGTCAACGATAAAATCTCTCTCCATTTTCACTCCAAACTCTTTTAAAAATTCAACTAAATCTTCGCTTGAATCAGGGTCAAGCAGTAAAAATGCTCTCCCTCCTTTTAGAAAGTAATTATTTAAGGATTCTTTCTCTTTTGGAAAAAATTCTTTTTTGGGGCCACTTACAACAATAACAGAACAGTCATCAGGCACTGATGGTAGAGCAAGCAATGAGATTTTCCTTGCCTCATAATTTTGTTTTACCAGAAAATCCTTTAAAATGCTGTAGCTATCTTTTCTCCCTGCTGAGGCATCAATATCTTTCTCTCCATGGCCTTCAACAAAACAGATTATCTTTTTTGTTTTTCTTTTAATCCTTATAATTGCATTTGTAATATCCTGCTCCGAGGTTCCTTTTATCCTGTTAACCTGACCATTACTTTCAATAAGTACAGTATTATATTCAGATATATTATATCTTTTTGCAACTTTGGGATTCTTATCAGGATCAATAAATTCGTATTTAATTTTCCCTGATGAATAAGAATATTCCCTTAACATATCTTTTAATGAGTCTTTTCCTTCAGCTTCCTCCTGGAAAAAACATATTATATTTATATCATTGCTCAAATTACTTAGAACCTTTTTGGTCTGCTCTGAGAGAGAGTATTTTTCTGATTTTGTAAAATCCCAACGGAAATGATACTGGGAGCTAAAAAAATTTAAAATAATTATAATAGATAATATGGTTATGCTCAATACAAGAGCATTTGCTCCATATTTCAAGTTTTTTATAAAATCACTCATAAAATTAACTAATTTATTTCCATCTTTGAGATTCTATAACCTGAAATGTTAAAAACAAGCCACAGAAAGTAGAGCTAAGATAAAAAATAATATCTTTTGTGTCAAATACACCTTTAATAAAATCATTGACATGCTCAAAAAGAGAAAAATAAGATATTATTTCTCCCCACCTTCCTCCAACATTATTTCCCAGCCAGCTAATAAGCCAGAGGGTCAGAAGAGTTCCAAAGCTTACAATAGCTGCGATTATCTGATTTTCTGTTAATGCTGATGCAAAAAGCCCTATTGAAATAAAAGTAGCACCCATCAATAACAGCCCTATATAAGAAATATACACAGGCCCAAGATCTGGAGTACCGTATATATAAAGAATCAGAGGATACTGTACAGTGAACAAGAGCATAATAACCAAAAGAGATAGACAGGCAAAAAATTTACCCATAATTATCTGTAATATTGTTACAGGAGATGTCATTATAAGTTCGAAAGTTCCTGTTTTCTTCTCTTCTGCAAAAAGTTTCATGGTCAAAGATGGTATCATCAAGAGAAGAGTTACTCCCAAATTATTGAATAGGGGATTAAGAATCCAGTCATTCAGATTTATTGTTAATTCAATTCCTGGCATCTGCATTTTAAATTGAAGAAGCTGCATTAGTCTATAATTAAAGGCAGATAACAAATTAAAAAACATGAATCCGCTTATAACCAAGAAAATAGCTATTACTACATAGGCTATTGGAGAAGTAAAATAACTTTTCAAATCCCTTTGAAGTATTGCCAAAAACTTCCTCAACTCAATTAACTCCTTTTTCCTCAGTAGTGAGTTTTAAGAATATGTCCTCCAAACTCATAACAACAGGCCTCATTTCAAGAAGACCATAATTATTTTTAACGCAGATGCTTGCTATCTCTTCCCTTGTATCAACACCTACTTCACTTTCAACAATCAAAGAGTTCTCAGACAAATTTTCTCTGTTTATATGAGTTAATCCTTTAATCATCTCAAGTTTTTTGAAAATATCCTCATCAATTTTTGAAAGCTTGATAAAGGTTTTTTCCGATTTTCTTAAATTTCCTGAAAGGCTCTCATAAGAATCTATTGCTACTATTTTCCCTTCGTTTATTATTATTACTCTCTGGCATGTCATAGTAACTTCTGGAAGGATATGTGTGCTTAAAATAACTGTATGCTCTCCTCCGAGCTCCTTTATCAAGTGTCTTATTTCAGCTATCTGCTTTGGGTCAAGTCCAATAGTAGGTTCATCTAAAATCAGAACCTCTGGGTCATGGATAATGGCCTGAGCAATTCCTACTCTTTGCTTATAACCTTTTGACAGATTTCCTATAAGGCGGTTTTTCACATCAGAAATACCACACTTTTCTAAGGCATAATCAATCCTATACTTAATTCTTTTCCCTTCGACACCACGCAGTTTTGCTACAAATTCTAAAAAAGAAGTAACCGTCATCTCCTTATATAACGGGGGGGTTTCAGGTAAATATCCGATGCGTTTTTTAACTTCAAAGGAGTCTTTAAATACATCAAATCCAGCGACTCTTGCTGTTCCTTTAGTTGCAGGAATAAAACATGCAATAATTCTCATTGTTGTGGTTTTGCCTGCTCCGTTAGGACCCAAGAATCCTACTATTTCACCTTTGCTCACATTAAAAGTAATGCCTTCTACGGCTCTAATACCTTTATAATATTTTGTTAGATTTTCTACTTCTATCATTGTTCTGTCTCTCAGAAACTTATTTTTTCACAAAATCCATCTAAGCATAATCATGCATAAATTTAATAATGCTACTTTTATCAGTTGCAATGAAAAATTCTATGGGAAAATAAAAATCCAAAATCATTTGTATAAATGGCAATGGATTTAAAAACTCTGATAATTTTTTTGATTTATCACTGATACCAGCTGATTTCTGCCTCTCTTCCAATAATAGGAGGAAGTTCATATTTTTTCTTGAATTCCTCACCCTTTTCCTCACGGGTTCTGACCCTGTGTGTAATTTTTTCAACCAGAATGCTTGGCTCCACTCCCAAACTCCTTAGTATCTTTGCAGACATTGCATGAGTATCTTGAAAAATAGCCATTAATAAATCAGTAGTTTCAATTACCTTTCTTCCGCTTCTATGAACATCATCCAGTGCCTGTTTAAAAATGTTTTTTGTGTTAGGGAGAATTTTCATTTCTTC
>MGDH01000029.1:28782-46873 GCA_001790855.1 Candidatus Schekmanbacteria bacterium RIFCSPLOWO2_02_FULL_38_14
GAAATACTCAAATGCTGGTTAAGGGCATGAATAATAATGGTAGGGTCAACGCGAAGTTCTGTCATTACTTCAAATAAAAGAGATTTCTCAACTTCTGCAAGCGCTAAAAACAAATGTTCTGTCCCTAAGTAGTTTTGTCCTCTCTTCTGAGATTCTTCAATAGCCAGAGATAAAGCTCTTTGCCCTGTTTCAGATAGTTTCCCTTTGAAGTTTTCAAGCTCAATCATTAAAACGCCTTACAAACGATTTTTAAAGCGAATAATCTGGTTGTTAATTTAATTTAGCAACTGAATTTGCCCTTGTCAATATATAAGCCCATGGAAGTTTATTAAGTGAGGTCCTTTAATCTCTTAAAGAAACTTTTGTGTTTGTGGTTAACATTTTCATCGCTAATTTCAGCAAGTTCTCTTAAAAGTTCTTCCTGTCTTTTTGAAATATTAGTTGGAGTCTTAATTATTACCTGGATAAGTTGATCTCCTCGCCTGTTTTCGTTAAGGTAATAAAAACCCTGTCCTTTAAATTTAAAAATTTCGTTCGTTTGAGTTCCTGCAGGAATATTAAGTTTTTTAGATCCTTCTAAAGTAGGAACATCGATTTCTCCACTAAGTGCTGCCTGTGAAAAAGAAAGCGGCACCTGACAAATAATATCATTTCCGTTTCTTTCAAAAAAGGAATGTGGCTCTACATGAATAACCACATAAAGGTCTCCGGCAGATCCTCCTTTTATTCCCTTTGCCCCTTCTCCTCTGAGCCTTAATCTAGAACCTGATTCAATTCCACGCGGGATTTTTACTGAAAGCTTTTTAAATCTGTTAACCCTCCCTCTTCCATGACATTCCTTGCAGGGATCCTTTATTATTGTTCCTTCTCCGTTACATTGGTAACACGTAGTGCTAATACTGAAGAATCCCTGAGAGCGGATAACCTGGCCTCTCCCGCGGCAAACAGGACATTGAACTGGATTTGTTCCGTGCTTTGCTCCTGACCCTTTGCAGTTCTCACATTCCTCTGGTCTTTCAACTTCGATTTCAGCCTCTTTGCCAAAGGCGGCTTCCAAAAAAGAGACAGAAAAATCATACCTTAAATCATCTCCTCTTCTTAAAGACTCTCTCCTCCCTCTTGTTCCAAATCCAAAGAAATCCTCAAAGATGTCTCCAAAGCTTGAAAAAATATCTTCAAATCCTGTAAACCCCTTAAAACCACTTCCCCTTAATCCCTCGTATCCATAGCGGTCATACAGATTTCTTTTTTCAGGGTCTCTTAAAATCTCATAAGCCTCAGCTGCCTCTTTAAATTTTTCCTCAGCATCCCTATCTCCGGGATTTTTATCCGGATGGTATTTTATAGCTAGTTTTCTATATGCTTTTTTTATCTCCTCATCTTTTACGCCTCTCCCAATTTCTAAGACTTCATAATAATCACGCTTTGACAAAGTTTTCTCCTTCAGTATTTATTGAAATTTTATTAATCATATCTTCGTTCCCTGCTATCTCAAATGCCTTTTTTGCAAACGAATATTTTCCTAAATCAAAAGCCCTCGCTCCAATCCTGTTGGCTGTTTCAGGAGAAATCTGTTCTTCACCTAAAAACCTGAAAACTTTTTTATATAAAAATAAATCTCCTTCCTCAACAGCCAAATCAGCAATTTTCTTAAGCCCTGTTTTATTGCTCGCCTTTTCATAAAAATCGACGGCATCATCATATCGTCCTTTAGCAAAACAATTATCTCCATATTCTGCCAGTGTTTCACCGGAAACTTGAGACATAAATACCAGTCTTTGTTTCTCTTTATAGTCAGGTAATTTTGTGTTTTTCATCTTTAATCTTTCCAACACGCACTTTTGCGGGTCGAAGCAGTCTCCCTCCTATAAGATATCCCTTCTCGCCTTGAGAAATTATAATGTTGTCTTTTTCCTTTTCTTCAACTTCTACAATCTCAACTGCTTCCTGTGTCTGCGGGTCAAATGGTTTACCAACCGGATTTAATTCCTCAATGCCATCGTTTTTTAGTTTTGAAAAGAACTGAGCCTGAATCATCCTTACACCTTTTATCAGAGCTTCCATATTTTTTGAGATTTCTGCGGCATCTAAGGCTCTATCAAGATTATCAAAAATTTCAAGCATACTACAAATAAAATCAATTTTTGCTGTTTCCAATCTCCTTTCCATATCCTTTTCAAAACGGGTTCTGAAGTCTTTATTTTCTTCTTTCATCTTCTTATATGCTTCAATATATTCCTTAAAATTTTTATCTTTTTTATCAAGCTCACTCCTGAGCTCTTCAACATAGGAAGGATATTTCTTTGCAGGAGTTTCCTCTTTTTCTTTTCCTTTAAAAGATTCTTTTGCTGAATGGCGTTTGTCAATGACCTTGATTCCCTGAACTTTACTTTTTTTGTTTTCTATTTTTTCTTTTTCCTCCACTTTAGAAACCTCTTTTTTTTAAAAGCTCATTTTTTTCTTTAAATAAATAAAAAAGTAATTGGCGCTCTGCTTTTAATGTTCTTCTGATATGGATACTTTTACTCTTGTATGCCTTAGAAGTCTTCCGTTAAATGAGTATCCAGATTCTAATTCCTCAAGAACTACTCCAGGGTTGTATATGTCAGAATACTCTGTCATTATTGCTTCATGCAATAAAGGATTAAACTCTTTACCAACAGAATCTATTCTGGATACTCCTTCTTTTTTAAGCAAATCCTGAATCTGCTTATAAACCAGTTCTATTCCTTTAATAACCTGCTTACTATCATGGTTCTTATTATAGTGATTTATTGCTTTTTCCATATTATCAATTACTGGAAGCAATTGTTTTAATATATCTTCTTTGCCGGATTCTTTAAGCTTTGTTTTTTCTTCAAAGCTTCTCTTTTTATAATTTTCAAACTCTGCTTTCAGCCTCTGTAAATGGTCCAAATAGCTGGATGCCTCCTCACTTTTTTCTTTAAAAGACTCATTCAATTTCAGAAAGTCATCCCCTGTCTCTTCCTGTTCTGGAGCAGATGCCTCTACATTTTCTTCTAATACTTCATTCTCAATTTCTATTTTCTTAGCCATATATTTCTGCATTAAATTAAAAATCAAATATCAAAAAAAACACAATTTATAATATAAAAATAATATTTTTAAATCCTATTTTTTATATTTGATTTTTACATTTTAATTTTTTAAGCATTACCTTACCCAAGATTACTTCTTGGGTTGTAGTAATTCAGTCTTTCAAAATCCCTAAGAAGCTGTTTCGATCTCTCATCAAGTTTTTTTGGAATAACTATCTTGACTTCAACAAACTGGTCTCCCCTTCCGTTTTCTTTCAGCTTCGGAACACCTTTTTTTGCTAACCTGAATACCTGACTGCTTTGAGTTCCTTCTGGAATTTTCATCGTAACATTCCCGTCAACTGTAGGAACAATTATCTGGTTTCCGAGTGCAGCTTCAGTAACAGTTACAGGAATAACACAATAAATATTGTCACCCTTTCTTTCAAAAAAAGGATGAGACCTGACCTTTGTTATTATATAGAGGTCTCCACAATGTCCACCGTATTTGCCTGCTTCTCCTTTTCCGGCAATACGGACTTTTGAGCCTGTATCTACTCCTGGAGGAATTTTTATTCCTATTTTTTCAATTTTAGGAATAACGCCTGCACCTGAACATTTTTTACAAGGGTTTTGATTCCACGAACCTGACCCCTTGCACCTGGAACAGGTTTGGGAAAAACTGAAAGGTCCTTTTCCAGCTTTTTTTTGTCCTGAGCCGGAACATTCAGGACAAATACGGCTCTGACTTCCATGGACAACTCCGCTTCCACTGCATTGCTCACATACAGATGTTCTCTGCAGAGTTATATCTGTTGATAGTCCCTTTATGGCATCTTCAAAGCTTATTTCCATACTATATTGGATATCAGCTCCTTTTGTTGGTATCCGCTGATCTCCTCTTTGCCTCTGCCCAAAAAGGTCGCTGAAAATATCCCCAAATCCTTCAAATCCCCTTCCAAAGGTATCATAATTGGCTCCTTGAAAATCAGGTCTCTGAGATCCTCCTCTCCTTTGATACGCTTTAAAAGGATCAAATCCTGATTGGAAAGATTGATTCCCATACAGATCATACTTCTTGCGCTTCTCTGTATCGCTTAATACCTCATATGCTTCTGAAATTTCTTTGAACCTTTCTTCAGCTTTTTTATCTCCTGGGTTAACATCAGGGTGATGCTTTCTAGCCAACTTGCGATAGGCCTTTTTAATTTCACTCTCTGAAACACCTTTCTTAAGTCCTAGTACTTCATAATAATCTTTTTTAGCCATAAAAATCGCCTTTATTCAAATCTCTGCTTGCACAGATTAAAGACTAACCTGTGCAAGCCTATCTTTAAAAGAACCTATTTTATTTCAACGTCTATCTTTTTAGTTTTTTTCTCGGCTTTCTTAGGCATATTGATTTTTAAAACCCCGTCTTTATATTGAGCTTTAATTTTTTCAACTTCTACAGCATTCGGAAAATTGAAAGACCTTGAAAAACTCCCGTAGGAACGCTCTATCCTGTGATAGTTTTCCTCTTTTGTTTCTTTTTCAAGTTTTCTCTCCCCTTTGAGAGTAAGAACATTATTCTCTATATTTATATGAATATCTTTCTGGTCTATCTCTGGCAGCTCTGCCTTGAGGACAATGTCTGACTCAGTCTCATAAATATCAACTGCAGGAGACCAGAAACCCGAAGCAATCCCCTCTTTATCAAAAAATTTTGAGCGAGATAAGCTCTCATCAAACAATCTGTTAATCCTGTCCTGAATAGCACTTAAATCCTTAAAAGGATCCCATCTGACTATTGCCATATTCATCCCCTCCTAACAATTTTAAAACTTATCTCTAAATAATCAGTTGATTTTTTTAGTCTTAAGGGATGAGATTTGACTCCTCCCCTAAATTTCATTCAACATTGACAGTGATTTGCTTTGGCTTAGATTCCTCTTTTTTAGGCATTGTAATCTTCAGGACACCGTTCTTGTAAGATGCCTTCACATTATCCTTATCAATTGAACCTGGAAGATTGAAAGACCTTGAAAAACTTCCGTAGGAGCGTTCTATCCTGTGGAAATTTTCTTCCTTTGTCTCCTTCTCAAACTTCCTTTCTCCTTTGAGGGTAAGAACATTATTCTCTATATTTATATTAATATCTTTCTGATTGACCTCAGGAAGCTCTGCCTTGAGAACAATGTCTGACTCAGTCTCATAAATATCAACTGCAGGAGACCAGAGACCTAAGCTAAGCTCCTCATCATCTGAAGATTTTTTCCCGAGGAAATTATCCTCAAAAATTTTGTTCATTCTTCTCTGAAGGGAGAGAATATCATCCAAGGGATTCCATCTTACAATAGCCATAAGCTTTCACCTCCTTTCAAAATTAATTTTTAGCTTTTGTCCTCAAATTCAGCATCAACTACATTATTATTATCTTTTGAAGCTTCGTGAGCCTGGGCATCATTTTTTGCCTCACTGTCTTCTGCTCCTTGCCCAGAAGATGCACCCTGAGCCTGCCTGTACATAATTTCTGCTAATTTATGAGAGAATTTGGTTATACTATCAATAGCACCTTTCATTTTCGCCACATCTTCACTTCCCAAAGCGCTTTTTCCTTCAGAGATAGCATCCTCAATCGACTTTGCCTCAGCCTCAGGAACTTTAGCTTTGTTTTCATTTAAGGTTTTTTCTGTATTATAGATTATGGAGTCAAGCTGGTTTCTTACATCAATCTGTTCTCTTTTTTTCTTATCTTCTTCAGCATGAGATTCAGAATCTCTTACCATTTTCTCAATATCCTCTTTTGAAACACCTGAGGAGGATGTAATTGTTATTTTCTGTTCTTTTCCTGTTGCCATATCCTTTGCAGATACGTTGACAATCCCATTAGCGTCAATATCAAAGGTAACTTCTATCTGAGGAACCCCTCTTGGTGCAGAGGGAATCCCTACTAAATGGAACCTCCCAAGTGTCCTGTTATCCCTCGACATCTCTCTCTCGCCCTGAAGCACATGGATTTCAACACTTGTCTGGTTATCAGCGGCTGTTGAAAATATCTCAGATTTTCTGGTTGGAATTGTTGTATTTCTTTCAATAAGCCTTGTCATAACTCCGCCAAGTGTCTCAATCCCCAATGAAAGAGGTGTAACATCAAGCAATAAAACATCCTTTACATCACCAGCCAAAACACCTCCCTGAATAGCAGCACCAACTGCAACGACTTCATCAGGGTTAACACCTCTATGAGGTTCTTTGCCAAAAAGTTTTTTTACTGCCTCCTGCACTTTAGGAATTCTTGTGGAACCTCCTACCAGCACTACCTCATCTATATCTGAAGGAGAGAGCCCGGAATCCTGAAGAGCCTGACGGCACGGACCAAGTGTCTTCTGGATAAGATCATCAACCAATTGCTCAAATTTTGCTCTTGTAAGTTTAATATTTAAATGCTTAGGACCTGAAGCATCAGCCGTTATAAATGGAAGATTTATCTCTGTCTCACTCACTGTTGATAGTTCCATTTTTGCCTTCTCTGCACCTTCTTTCAATCTCTGCATTGCCATTGGGTCTTTGCTAAGTTCGATTCCCTGGTCTTTTTTAAACTCAGTTACAAGCCATTCTATAATCCTCTGGTCTAAATTATCTCCTCCTAAATGTGTGTCTCCGTTTGTTGATTTGACTTCAACTACTCCATCCCCTACCTCAAGAATTGAAATATCAAATGTACCTCCTCCAAAATCATATACTGCTATTGTTTCATCCTTTTTCTTATCAAGCCCGTATGCCAAGGCTGCTGCTGTTGGCTCATTTATAATTCTTTTAACATCAAGGCCGGCTATCTTTCCTGCGTCTTTGGTTGCCTGCCTCTGGCTGTCATTAAAATATGCAGGAACTGTTATTACAGCCTCTGTAATCTTATGCCCTAAATAATCCTCAGCAGAAGATTTTAATTTTTGTAAAATCAGAGCTGAAATCTCTGGAGGTGAATAGAGTTTCCCCTGTGCTTCTATTTTGACCTCTCCTCCTGTATCTTTAACTTTGTAAGGCACTATCCTTATTTCTTCAGGTACCTCATTATACCTTCTGCCCATAAACCTTTTTATGGAGTAAACCGTGTTAACAGGGTTTGTTATAGCCTGCCTTTTTGCTATCTGTCCAACAAGCCTTTCACCCTCTTTAGTAAAAGCCACCACTGAAGGGGTTGTCCTTCCACCTTCAGAGTTAGGAATTACTGTAGAATCTCCGCCTTCCATAACAGCAACAACTGAATTAGTTGTGCCTAAATCAATACCTATTATCTTTCCCATTTATTTTCCTCCTGAATTTTAGATTGATTTTTACTATCTATTTAGTCTTTAAACAATATAATATCTGAGTGTATTGTTGTCAAGTATTTTAAAATAATTTTTATAATAAGCAGAAATATATTAACTTAACTAATTGATTTTATTTATTAAATATAAGAAAAGATTGCTTGTTGTATATGGAAGAGTTTTTTTTCAATATTATGGCAGAAGATTTTTAAAATATCTAGACTAAAACACTAGTTAATATTGAAGAAAGCTTTGAATCAAGCTCCTAATTAATTTTTGTTATTCACTGCTCGCTATCAAATATTCACTTTGATTAATCCATCACCTTGAAAACTGCATCATGTTCCCTGACTTTATCCTTAACTTTTATTCCTATTGATTCACTCTTCCCTGCTTTCTGAACATTTACATGTTCAATCTGGATTGAATCAACTATCTGTTCTATGTCAGTAGTATGCCCTTTTATATGAATTTTATCACCAACCTTTAGTTCCCCATTCTCAATTGTAAAGGCAGCAACCCCGGGCTTTGAAAAAAAATGTGTAATTTTACCTATCTCTATTTCCTGCATTTTAAATCCTCCCTTTAAAAAGTTAATAATTTTTCAAAAGAGACCCTTTTTTAAAAGATAGGCTGTTTTATTAAAAAATCAAGTAGGAAAGTTTAATAAAAAAAAGGGCGGTCATAAATGACCGCCCAAAGTAAAGCCACAATTTTAGCGCAAACCAGACATCATATATCAAAGTAGAGGGAAAATTCATAGGGATGAGGTCTTAGTCTTAAAGCATCAACCTCGTTTGTCCTCTTATATTTTATCCACATATCAATTACATCCTGAGTGAAAACATCCCCTTTTAGAAGGTACTCATAATCTGCTTCAAGGGCATCAAGCGCACCCTCAAGAGACCCAGGAACTGAAGGAACCCCTGCAAGCTCCTCAGGACCAAGTTCATATATATCCTTGTCAAGTGGCTCTCCAGGGTCAATCTTGTTCTCAATCCCATCAAGCCCTGCCATCAGCATAGCAGCAAATGCCAGATAGCCATTACATGAAGGGTCAGGGAATCTTACCTCCACTCTTTTTGATTTTGGACTTGTTGAGTACATTGGAATCCTTATTGAAGCGCTTCTGTTCCGGCTTGAATATGCCAGATTCACAGGTGCTTCATATCCTGGGACAAGTCTCTTATAAGAGTTGGTTGTTGGAGCAACAAAGGCACACAGGCTTGGTGCATGTTTGAGAATTCCTCCAATATAGTACATTGCCATCTCACTTAAACCACCATAACCATTTCCAGCAAAAAGCGGTTTTCCACCCTTCCAGAGAGACTGGTGTGTATGCATTCCAGAACCATTATCCCTGAAAATCGGCTTTGGCATAAATGTTACTGTTTTACCATGTTTTATTGCAACATTCCTTACAACATATTTATACCACATCATGTTATCTGCTGATTTTACCAGCGCATCAAATTTCATATCTATTTCTGCCTGCCCTGCTGTTGCCACTTCATGGTGCTGACATTCAATTGTCAACCCTACTTCCTGCATTGCAAGAACCATTTCAGTTCTTAAATCCTGAAAATTATCTATTGGTGGGACCGGAAAGTAACCCTCTTTATAGCGTGGCTTGTATCCTAAGTTCGGATTCTCTTCTCTTCCGCTATTCCACCTTCCTTCTATTGAATCCAGAAAGTAGTAGCCGCAGTGTTCGTTTTGGTCAAACCTAATATCATCTAAAATAAAAAATTCTGCTTCAGGCCCAAAATAGGCTATATCTGCAAGCTTTGTTGATTTCAGATAAACTTCAGCCTTCTGAGCAATGTTTCTTGGGTCTCTTGTGTATTTTTCCTTTGTTATTGGATCAACAATGTTGCATATCATTACTAAGGTTGGAGCCTGAGTAAATGGGTCCATTACTGCGGTAGCAGGGTCAGGGATAACCAGCATATCGCTTGCGTGGATAGGCTGCCAACCCCTGATACTTGACCCATCAAAACCAAATCCCTCTTCAAAACTGTCCTCGCTTAATTCTCCAATAGGCACAGAAAAATGCTGCCACATACCAGGAAAATCCATGAATCTTAAATCCAGCATCTTGGCCTTGTTCTTTTTTGCAAACTCAAGAACCTCTTTTGGTCCCATAACTTCCTCCTTTGGTTTATTTCATTATGATTTTTTCATCAAAATAATTAATTGAATTTTTAATTTCGTTTTATGTTAAGCAATATTTATGCCAAATTTTACCCTTTTATTAAAATCAATAATACTTTGATTTTAAATAATATTTCGTTCTAAGAAGGAAAACAGCCCTATTCTAATCTGCTTATTTATTATTCAGATGGAACTTTATCTGATTAAAAAATAATCACAATCGCGTAGCCATCAGTTATCAGAAAAAAGTAGCTCTTTGAAATATATTTTTCAGAAAGCCCTCAAATGTGTTTTTTGCAAATATAGGAAAACAACCCCGATTATTGACTGAACAATAGCAAGAAATATCTCCTTTTTCTGGTGGGAATCGAAAATATTTTAATTTTACAACCGTTTGAATCCTTGACATCAGACTACTTAAATCTTTCCTAACCGCTGTTCACTGCTCTCTACCCTTATTATTCGCTAAATATTTGTTTCATTATCAAGCTTTATTTCATTCTTTTCAAGAATAGTTCCTTTAGACTTTTCAACTGAAATAAGGGATTTGTTATAGTCAATTACTGCTTTTAATTCGTTTGCCTCAGCCGCTGCTAAATCCTCCTGGAATTCCAAAACCTGATGGTTTGTGGACATTCCCACCTCATATTTTTTCTCTTCTGCTTCAAGCTTTTTAACAGCTAATTCCCTTGCCTTTCGAGTTGCCTTAATTCTTTCCAGGTTAGTCCTTACATCTCTTACCTTGTTTCTCATTTCTACAGTTATCTTCTGTCTCAGGCTTGACAAACCTGTCACGGCTTTTTCGCTGTCCAGCGTCTTTTTTGTAAAATTACTTTTTGCTGCCCGGTTACCTAAAGGAATCTCTAACTGCAGTCCTATAAGCCAGGAAAAATTATCCCTTGATCTAATTCCTTGTAAAGCCATTTCATAGCTTTCTCCAAGAGGATTAGCTCTTCTGTCAAAAGGCTCTGGCTCAATCTCAGTTAGCGAAAATTTCTCATATACTTTTTCGCCCTTAATTATTTTAGGTTTCCCTTTCGGCTCCAGCACGAATGTTTTCTCGGATGAGTTCCCAAAAGCGGAAGGCTGCTTTTTTCCGCTCAATCCGTTATATCCTAAACTGCCTATAAAATCCAAAGAAGGCAATAACTGGTTCTTGGCAAACTTTAAAGCAATCTCCTTGTTCTCCAAGTCTGCAAGGGCTTGAAGATAGTCAGGCCTTCTTGTGAAAGCAGTCTTAATACACTCCTCTAAATTGAAATCTTCTGCAGCAAAAACCGGCTGGTCAGTAGGAATTATTTGGGTTTCCCACACATTATCATCTCCCTTGATGTTTATTAACCGCTTTATTTTATCCTCAGCGTTTTTGATATTTGCTTCTGCAATAATGATTCCTTCTTCCCTTTTTGCCACTTCTGCCTCCGCATCAGTTATGTCAATTGGGGCAAGAGTGCCAACCTCTACCTGTTTTTTAGTTCTTTCAAGAAAATCCTCAGCCCTTTTTAAGGAAAGCTGATTTACTTTATAATCTTCTATACTGAAAACCAGATCCCAATATGTATTTTCAACGTCAGAAATTGTCGTCATAACAGTATCTTTAAACTGATTCAGAGAAATATCCTTGTTGTTTTTTGCAATTTTGATGTCTGTGCTGTTTACATCTATTCCAAAGTTTTTAAGCAATGGTTGGGTCGCATTGAGTTTTATTTCTGTGACATACTGGGGGTTTAAGCTGCTGAATGAAGAATTTGTTCTAGTTCTTTTATTTGTAAAATCCAGGCTGTAACTTGCACCGGAAAGTATTTTACCTTTAAACCCAGTATCCCAGCTTAAGTTCTTGTTTACTACTACATCTGCTCCTGCAAGGCTTGACCCTGAAGGCTTAAGAGATACATCTGTTGTTACCTTCAGATAATATGTTGGGTCAAATTTTGCTTTCTCGTTTGTAATATCTTCCCCCTTAATTTTTGGGTTAAATTTATCAACCATTACATCCATGTTATTCTCAAGTGCAAGGGTTATAGCCTCCTTTACAGAAAGCTCTTTTTGAAGCACCATTGTCTTTGCCTCAGTCTGTTTAATAGGCTCACTCTCATCACAAAAACCATAATGCTTTGCAAAAATAAGGCTTAAGATTATTAACACAAAAAGCAGTGACCGCATAAAAATTCTTTGAATAAAAAGTAATCTTTTGAAATGGTTAAAAGAAAAACGGTTTTTATCCTTATTCATTCTGTTCCTCCTAAAATTTAAGATTTTTTTTTGATTACATAGATTTGTCAAAATAAAAAAACTTGGAATTAACCGCTTGATTCGTATATAAGAAACTTCCTTTTGTAAAGCAAAAATTCAAAATATCAGAAAAACACAAAACCCTTTTATTGCAATTGGCAGTACCTATTGTTTGAGCTATTTTTTAGTTTAGCAATGAATAATTTAAGAGAAAAGATTAAGCTTTTCCGCGGAATCGGAAAAAAAATTTTTATCTGGTTTCTTATCTTTTCTCTCTTACCTTTAAGTTTATCAATATATCAGGGCTATACCAGCAGCAGTAGTGCTTTAAAAGAAAAAAAATTTCAACAGCTCGATACTGTAGCTGATTATAAAGAGTATAACCTGATAAAGTTTTTAGAGGAAAGAGAAATAAATTTGAGCTATATTGCTCGACAAAAACAGAAAACAATTGCTCGGACAGATCACCCTAAAACTACACGGTTAAGCCTCCAGTCCAAAGGGTGCAGTCCATTCTTTATATTCGCTAATTACTGATTAAAACACAACCTGAAACCGTGTCAGGAACTGGCTTGAACTGTCGCCTATATCAGGGTTTTTAAGGTTATTCTTTTTGTCATAATCATAGTATACATAATTTAACTTGAGCCTGACATTTTTATTCAGATACCAGTTTAGCCCGAGCGTAATTGCCTGAATTGTATTAGCAGCAACATTAATAGGATTCCCCATAATGTCTTTAGCAAGAGGGTCGCGATAAAAATCTTCTAACGGATCGCTACCATTATCTTTATCCCTATCAATATATTCATACCTTGCAAGTACTTCCCATGCACCAGGACCGCCGTCTTTAAGGCTGAAATTTTTCCTGGGTATAACAATATCCCCTCTCTCCTCTCCAGTCAGCATATACATGGCAGAGATATAATACCCCTGGGTTATTAGATCCTTCATATTACCCTGGAATACTACGACTCCATCAGTATCCTTAGCTACTATTTTATTTCTCTCCTCGCGCTGGAAATAATATTCACTCTTTAACCCAAATGGCCCAATATACCAGACAAGTTCTGGGCCTGCTAAAAGCCTGTTCCCATCAACGGTTAAGCTATTTAATGCTTTATTTCTTCCTGCAAGTACAAAATCAGAGCTTGAATGTGCCTGCCTGTCTCCAGTTAAAAGAGAACCGCCAAAACTCAATTCTTTTAAATAGGAATTATCTGTTTTAACAAAGGGTGAGGCAACAATTCTTCCGGCAAAGGTCATATTGTCACTATCATTTGTTGTATTTGGTCCATTACCATTTAAAAGACCAAGATAATATGCAAGCCTCTTTTCAAAAAGCTTTCCGTGAAGCATTACGCCTATATCCCTGGAATCCCCTGATATTCTACTATTAGCAGCAATATTATCAGAAACTAAAGCCCTCTCTACAAAGTCTGTATAATTAGAGGATATTGGGTTTTCATATCCTGTTGGCTTTTTAAACTGGCCAAACTGTAGCTGTATTAAAGGAGTATAGTTGATATTAATGAATGCGTCTGTGAGGTTATTATCCGCTGTGTCAAGCTCTGTCTGGAGTTTATATTCAAAATGCTTGAAAAGATAACCGCTTACCCCTATTCTCGCTCTTCTGATATCAAAGGTATTGCTGTTACTGCTATCCTCTCCGCTCTCAAAAAATCTCATATCGGTCTGAAGATACCCTCCAATCTTCATCATAAATTGGTCATCAGCAGATTTTATATAGAAGCCATTGTCATAACCTGACTGAAGCGATAGTTTTTTCTGCTCTTCAATCTTTACCTGCATTATCTCAAGCTCTTTTTTATTAGTTTCTTCCTTTTCCTTTGTAGCTTTTTTTATCTCCTCAACCTGATTCTGGTAAAGAGCTCTCTGCTCGTCTGCGTTTTTTTTCAGCTCGTCAATCTGCTGTTTCAGTTCATCAAATTTCTTCTGATATTCCTCCTGAAGTCCCATTAGCTTCTTTTCAAGGCTTTCTACTGTCTCAGCATAAAGTGATGATGATAGTGTCAGCAAAAAAAATAATGTTAGAACTATTGAAAAATATCTCATTGACTTTACTCCTTTTTAAGTTTTCTTGATTACAGAGATTATAATCAGAGAGGTCTTTTCAGAGACCTCTAAAATACCTTAATTGCTGAACTCTTAAAGGTTAAATAGATTTCAGAACCTATGTTTAATCCCATTTCATTAAATGATTTTCTTGTTATCTTGACCTTAAGATTATCACCTATATCCACTACCAATTTTATAAATCTTTCCTCATCGCTTATCTGAATCAACCTTCCCTTAAAAGAATTCCTCGCACTTGATGAAATTTTTTCCTTTGATACTAAAATTTCTTCCGGGTTAATTGAGATACGTGTTGCTTCCGGACTCTCAGCCACAACCTCGAGTTTTACCCTCCCTGTATCAAATACACTAACTTCATTGAATTTTATAATCTGCCCCTGCATAATATTCTCTACAGGAGAAGCAACCATTCTCCCTTCAAATAAAGGAATCACCTCGTGTGAAACCCTGTAAGCCAGCGAAAGGTCGTGGGTAGAAAAGATAACCGTGGTTCCGTATTTTCTATTTACCTCTGCAATCACTCTCTCAAGAATACTTTTGCTCACCTCATCTATATTGGCAGTTGGTTCATCAAGGAGGAGTACCTTTGGCTTAAGAGCTAACCCCCTTGCTATAGCAACCCTTTGAATCTCGCCTCCTGAGAGTTCCTTTGCTTTCCTTTTCTCAAATCCCACAAGCCCAACCATGCTTAAAGCCTCCCTGACCCTTTCCCTTATCATTTCCCTTGCCATACCTCTTATTCTAAGCCCGTAACCAATATTTTTTTCAACTGTTGTATTAAACAGATAGGGGTTTTGCTGGACAAGGGTAATCTCCTTAATTAAATTTCTTTTATTCTCCGCGGAACTTTTAATTTCAGCCTCTGCATATAAAACCTCTCCGGAAGTCGGCTCAATCAGGAAAGCGAGAATATTCAATAAAGTTGTCTTCCCGGCACCATTAGGGCCGTACAGGGAATAGATCTTTTTTCCTTCAAATCTGCAAGAAGGAATCTCAAGGACTTTTTTTCCGTTAAAAACTTTTACTAATTCTTTAATTTCAATCTTTAATTCTTCCATATTTATTTTCTTTTCTGCTGGATATACTGAAGGGAAATATTAATTGAAAAGGCAACTATCAGGAGAATAAAACCAATGGCAAGGGCAAATCCGAATTCCCCTTTGCTTGTCTCAAGTCCTATGGCAGTTGCCATTGTTCTTGTATAGCCCTTTATATTCCCTCCAAGCATTAAAGCCGACCCAAGCTCTGCAATAACTCTTCCATATCCCGCAATGATTGCAGCAAGTATTGCAAAGCGTGCTTCAGAAACTATAGCTATTGCCACCTGAAATGGGTTAGCTCCGAGTGTCATTGCAGTGGCTTTCACTCTGGAGTCTATTCCCTGAATAGCTGATATTGATAAAGCGATGATGATCGGAGTTGCCAATATAAATTCCCCTATGATTATAGCTCGGGGAGTAAAGAGAAGATCCAAAACACCCAAAGGACCTTTTCGCGAAATTAACGAATACACAAAAAGCCCAACAACAACTGTTGGAAGCGCCATCAAGGTATTAAAAACCGTGATTGTAATTTTTTTTCCCCTAAACTCCTTTGTGGCAATTAAAAAGCCTAATGGCATACCGACCAGTGATGAAAGGATTGCAGCTATAATTGAAACCCTCAGGGATAAAAACACCACTTCATACACATCGCTGTCAAAGGAAATGATAAGCTTAATCGCAGTTAAAAAGCCTTCTGAGATGTAATTCATAGTCTTTCTCAAAAAGGGGTTATTCTGACAAAAAGTTTAAGCAGCTTAAACCGTTTAAACGCTTTTTTGAACCCTTGAATCCTTAAACCTTTTCTATACTATTTAATCGCTGTTGGCACAAACAATGCCTGTCCAAATTTATCTTTTCCAAACTCCCCTATTATTTTCTGTCCTTCTACCGAGGTAATCCATTCAACCAATGCCTTGGCTTTCTTGTAATTCACATGTGGATGTTTTTCAGGATTCACAGCAATGACTGAGTAAGGATTAAAAAGCGAAGAATCTCCTTCAAATAATATTTCAAGCTCACATTTGCTCTTATATGCAAGGTAGGTCCCCCTGTCAGAAAGGGTATATCCCATTTTTTCATCAGCCATATTTATTACCTCGCCCATCCCTTTGCCTGACTCAACATACCAGTTACCTGAGGGTTTTATATCTGCTTTCTCCCAGCATTCTTTTTCTTTTGTATGTGTTCCGGAATTATCCCCTCTTGAAATAAAAATAACTTTTGCCTCGGCTATCTTTTTAAATGCCTCAATCACATTTTTTTCTTTCTTAACTCCTGCGGGGTCATTCTTTGGCCCTATAATCACAAAGTCATTATACATCACATCCCTCCTGTCCACCCCAAAGCCTTTTGCCATAAACTCGTCCTCAAGCTTTTTCGCGTGGACAAGAGTCACATCAACATCGCCGTTCTCGGCAAGCTTCAAAGCCTGCCCTGTGCCAACTGATATAATATCCACTTTCACATCCAGCTTCTTTTCAAAGGGAGGTAAAAGCACATTCAATAACCCTGTGTTCTCTGTGCTTGTTGTTGTTGAAAGCTTCAATCTCTCCTGTGCAAAAAGGGTTATGGAAACTAAGGCAAATTGAAAAATCAAAAACAGCACAAAAACTTTTTTTCTCATGAAAATCTCCTTGCAAATATTTTTTGACTCTTAAATTAATAACAAAAAAGCCAATACCCATGCCGGATATTGGCTTTTCCTAAAGCTTAAAATTTTTTTTGTAAAAAAACTTTAATCTCGCCTTTCCAAGCACGGGAGGCATTCCGGTTTCACGAAATACCCAATGACCATCCTCCTTGTCTCTTTCCAGAGATTTAGGAGAAATGGTTCGAGAGATTAAAAAGTGTACACTGCTTAAAACATCCAAAAATATTTGTCAAGAAAAAACAAAATCAAGACATTTTGGTTGACTATAAAAAGTTCTTAGCTGTAAGCTATCAACTTATAAGCCATAAGGAATACAAAGTGTTTTATGAAAACGATTAACAAAAAGATAGGCTTTATTGGTTCAGGGAATATGGCTCACGCCATTATTGGCGGGCTTCTGAGCCGGGGAATTATAAAAAGCAAAAATATATTCTCAAGCGATCCATCTCCTTTAAGACGCAACCAGGTTTCTAAAGAATTCTCCATCAAAACCCTGTCAAGCAACATTGAAGTTATAAAAAAGAGCGATGTCATAATTCTTGCTGTTAAACCGCAGGTAATGGAAAAAGTTTTAAAAGAACTCAATGACTATATCAAACCAAACCATCTGGTGATATCCATTGCAGCAGGAATTCCAATGGCATTTATTTCTGAAATCCTCTGTGAGAATTTAAAGCTGATCAGAGTCATACCGAATGCTCCTGCTCTTGTCAAAGAAGGAATATCTGTCATATCACACGGGAAAAATGTTACTGCTGAGGAGTTGGAGTTGGCAAAAAATATTTTCACCGCTGTTGGTAAAACTGTTTTTTTAGAAGAATCATCTCTTGATGCTGTCACAGGACTTTCCGGGTCAGGACCTGCTTATATCTTTCTAATAATAGAAGCCCTGATTGAAGGTGGCGTAGCCTCAGGGCTTCCGTGGAAAATAGCAAGGGAGCTTGTCCTTCAGACTGTTGCAGGCTCTGTTTCGATGCTGAAAATAACAGGAAAACATCCCGGAGAGCTCAAGGGCATAGTAACCTCTCCTGGAGGAACAACTATTGCAGGGCTAAAGGTTTTAGAGAATAAAAAAGTAAGATATGCATTAATCGAAGCCGTTGAAGCCGCGACAAAGAAAGCGATGTATCTCGGAAAAAGAGTAAAAATTAAAAAATAAAAACTCAAAGCTTTAATTTTGCGCTTTGTATTTTACATTTTTCACTTACAACAAAAAGGTCATGCACCTACCTCTGATAATTTAAACCAAAGCACTTTTGAGAGAATAAGCTCAAATTAGGTAAACCCACAACACATAGGGAAATCCTGCTTATGGCTGCTACGTTCCCGTCCTGACCAGGTTCACAAGCCCCTATTGCATGGGACCCAACTCTCAACACTCCCCCCCTCACGCCCTCTTTTAGTCTGAATTACCTCGGGTAGGAATTCGACCCCGCTATAGCGAATTGCGGGTTACAGGGAATCGCTGGCTCCCCGTCTAGCATGACCAAGATTTGCCTTCGGCAAATACCTTTAGCTATTAGCTCACGGCTATTAGCTATAAGCTATAAGTAAAAATTGCTTCGCAATTTTTCACGGAGAGAG